>NZ_CDRNDK010000152.1:0-13236 GCF_977012225.1 Planomonospora algeriensis
CGCGGTCGGCCGCGAGCACGTCCTGTGCGAGGCGCGCGGACGCCCGTGCTGCGGACGGCCGGTGCGGCCATGCCGCTCACGGCCCGGGAGAAGGAGGTCGCGATCCTGGCCGCCGAGGGGCTGGCCAGCAAGGACATCGCGGCCAAGCTGACGGTCTCGGTCAGGACGGTGGACAACCACCTGCAGCGCGTCTACGTGAAGCTGGGCGTCTCGACCCGCGGGGAACTGGCCGACCACCTCGGCCGCACGGGCATGTGAACCGCCGATCCCATCCAGATCACGTTTATAACTCCGAATGAGCACGGAACCATCTCGATTTGAGTAGTCATCACTCAGGAGCACCGCTGACCGCTCCCCCATGCTGGAAACGCATGCGCGGACGCGCCGACCGCGGGCGCATGCGGCGAGGCGGCCGGAGGAGGCGGGGAACGGCCCGCGCCCGGCCGCCTCGCGGACCGTTCGATCGTGTACCGAGGAGAGGCTCTGACGATGTTCTTCCGTCTGCTGGGACGTGTCCAGGTCGAGAGCGCCGGCGCGTCCGTCGTCGTCACCTCGGCCCCGATCAGGGGGTTGCTGGCTGCGCTGCTCCTGGAGGAGGGGCGCTTCGTCACGGTGGAGCAGCTGATGGACTCCCTGTGGGACAGCCCGCCCGACTCGGCGCGCAAGAACCTGCGGCTGCACGTGGCCCGCTTACGCAGCCAGCTGGCGTCTTTAGGCCTGCGTGAGCGGCTGAGCACCCTGCGCGGAGGCGGGGGAGGCTACCGGCTGCTGGCCGCCCCCGAGGAGGTCGATGTGATCCAGTTCAAACGACTGACCGCCCGGGGCTTCGCCGAGCTGCGCGCGCGGCGCGTGAGCACGGCGGAGACGACCCTCGTCGAGGCCCTCAGGCTGTGGCAGGGGTCCGCCGGGCAGGACTGCACCGCCTCCGGACGCTTGAGGTCCCGGTTCGCCGCCTTCGACGAGCTGCACCTGACGGCGCGGGAACGGCTGGTGGAGGCCCGCCTGCTCCGTGGCCGCACGATCGAGCTCGTCCCGGAGATCCTCGACATCCTGACCGCCGCGCCTTTCCGGGAGAACTCCTGGGCGCACTTGATGCGCGCCTGCTACCTGGGCGGTGACGCGGCGGGGGCGATCTCGGCCTGGGACCGCGCCGCCGCGACACTCGGTGACCGGCTGGGGCTGGATCTCTCCGCGGAGCTGCGTGAGCTGCATCTGGCCGTGCTCCGCCGGGACGACGACGCCGTCCGCGGCCCGCTGGCCCCCCGCCCGGACGAGTGCCCCGGCACGGCGCATCCCGTGACCGTGCGCCCCCGGCGGCACGGGGAGCGGGCCGCCGACCGTCACCTCACCTCGTGGACGGCTTCCGCCTGAGACGCCTCGGAGCCGTGTCGCGGCGGGCGGCCCGGACGGGTGCGCGCCGACGCGATGGGGCGGACGACCCTGCCGATCACACCGGCCGCCGGGATGCGGCCGAGATGGCGGGAGTCGAGGCTGCGGGCGGGATTGTCGCCGAGCAGGACGAGGAACCCCTCGGGGACCGAGACCTCCCCCGGCCGCCGGGGAACAGAAGCGGGGACGGGATCTCCGGGGACGGCGGCGACCCTCTTGACGACCCGGCGGAGGACGGGACCGCGGGGCCGCGGGTCCGCGCCGTGCCGTCCTCCTACCCGGGCAGGGCGGGCATGGGGGTCGTGCCGTTCCCAAGGGGCGACCTCCCCGGCGGCGAACGCCGTCAGCCGCTCCCGGTCGATCGCGACGTCGGCCACGACGACGTCTCCCGGACGCAGCCGGCCGGCGGGCAGGCGCCGTACCAGCACCCTGTCACCGTGCCGGTGGGTGGGATGCATGCTGGTGCCCAGGACCTCCGTCACCATCAGGTTCCTGCGGGCCCAGAGCAGCGTCGCGGCGCCGGCCGCGAGCGGCACGAGGACGAGGACGAGGGCGAGCGGGCCGGTCACCAGCGCGCCCCCTCGCTCGCGGGCACCGCCGCGGTGCTCGGTGAAGGGACCCGGCCGGCCTGCTCGGGGAAGGCCTCCCGGTAACCTTCGGCCTGCATCGAGAACAGGTCGGCGTAGATGCCTCCGCGGTCCATCAGCTCCTCGTGGGTGCCGTGCTCGACGGCCGCTCCTTCGTCGAGCACGACCAGCAGGTCGGCCTCGCGCACGGTGTTGAGCCGGTGGGAGATCAACACGTTGGTACGGCCCGCACGGCGCTGCCGCAGCCTGCGGTGGACTTCGTACTCCGCCGCGGCGTCCAGGCCGGAGCTGGGCTCGTCCAGGATCATCAGGTCGCGTTCGGCCCGCAGGTGCGCGCGGGCCAGGGCCAGGCGCTGCCACTGGCCTCCCGACAGGGTGACGCCGATGGCGTCGGCGGTGTTCTCGGCGGTGTCGTCCCCTTGGAAGAACAGCCGGGACAGCAGGGTGTCGTAGGCGCGGGGCAGGCGGCCGACGAATTCGTGGGCGCCGGCGCCGACGGCCGCGGCGGTGACGCGCTCACGGTCGTGGAGGTGCTCCAGCGCGCCCAGGCCGATGTTCTCGGCGGCGCTGAGGTCGTACTCCATGTAGTCCTGGAAGACCACGCCGATGCGGGCGCGCAGCTCCGCCGGGTCCAGCTCGCGCAGGTCGACGCCGTCCCACAGGATCGCGCCGCGCTCCGGGTCGTACATGCGGCACAGCAGTTTGATCAAGGTGCTCTTGCCGGCGCCGTTGCGGCCGATCAGACCCACCGTCCGGCCATGGGGGATGGTCAGGTCGAGGCCGCGCAGCGCCCAGGGGTGGTCGGGGGAGTAGCGGAACCACACGTCGCGGAAGACGATGCCGCGCGCCAGCGGCGCGATCGCTCTGGGGCGGCGGGCGACGGGCAGGTCGGGCTCGGCGGTGACCACCTGCAGATAGTGGTCGAACAGCAGCAGCTGCTGGTGGCACTGGGCGATGGTGTGCACCAGGGACACGCCCGCGTTCTGCACGCCGGCCACCGCGGCCACCAGCAGGGAGATGTCGCCGATGCTGATCCGGCCGCCCGCGGCGGCCAGCACCGCCCACAGCAGCGCCCCGCCCGCGACCGCGGTGCCGCCCAGGCCGATCAGGGCCTGAGCGCCGACCTGGCGGTGGTCCAGGCGGCGGTTCTCCCTGTTGGACAGGCGCCGCTGGGCCGTCATGCGCTCGCGCAGGTAGGCGCCGATGCCGAACAGCCGGATCTCCTTGGCGGCCTGGGTGCTGGTCAGCAGGTCGCGGAAGAACATCTCACGGCGTTCGACGGGGCTCAGCCGCCATGACAGGGCGGCGCGGCCGCGGGCCAGCCACAGCTCGACGGCCAGCACCGGCAGGACCGAGGCCATGATCAGAACCGGCATCCAGGGCGAGATGACCACCAGCGCTCCCAGGAAGCCCAGGCCGCTGACGACGGAGGCGACGATCGACAGGGCGGCGGAGACCAGCACGCCGGGGGTGGTGCCGCCGTGTCGCAGGGCCATCTGCATCCGGTTGAGGAAGGCGGGGTCCTCGAAACGGCCCATGCCCACGAACCGTTCGGTGGCGGCGAACAGCTGCTCCTGGGCCAGGAGCCCGACGCGGCGTTCGGTCTCGCGGGAGGCGTACTGGGTGACATGCGGTATCAGACCGGTCACCACGCCCGCGGCGGCGAGTCCGATGCCTTTCCCGAGCACCGCTTCGGGTCCCGCTCCGGTGGTGATGTCGTCCAGCACCAGTTTGGTCAGCCAGGCCGTCACCACCGGCATCGGCGCGGTCAGCAACGTGAGCATGACGAACACCGCGGTGAACACGGGGCTGGCCTGCCGGCTCAACCGGAGAGCGATGATGATCTTCCGCATCGCTCAGACCTTCTCCAGTGCGACGGCCACGTCCTGGATCAGCGTGCCCGACGCGCGCACCACGCCGCCGGGCTCGACGAGCCCCAGCGCCGGATAGGCCGTGACCCCCAGCGACGAGCAGACCGGCCCGCCGTGAGCGCCCTCCACCACCACGGTCGCCACCGGCTCCAGCAGGGCGAGCTTCTCGGCGACGCCGTCGGTGCCGACCACGAGGGCCAGCACCCGCTCCCGCCCTCCGGGGAAGGCCGCGGCGAACCGCACGAACTCGGGGAGGCGTTCCTCGCAGGCTCTGCAGCCCACGGAGAAGGCGGCCACCAGCGTCGTGGTCCCGGCGAGGAACCCCTCGTCGACCGGCACGCCGTCCACGGTGGTGGAGCTGAACGAGCCCAGCCGCTCCCCGGCTCCGCGCATCACCGGCGGGAAACCCCCCGGCGGCGGATAGCCGTCCGGCCCGGGGCCGGGCCGCCGGGACAGCGACTCGCCATGGGCACGCAGCCGCCTGGCCATCCCCACGGTGAACACGAGGTTCACCGCGCACAGCACGCAGATGACACCGATGAGCGCCACCACGGTATTCGACACGACAACTCCCAGATCTCAACGGTCACACCGCCGCCGGCACTCGCCGCGGCGGTCAGGCGAGCGGCCGGAACAGCTCGGCGATCTCTTCGGTGAGCAGGACCAGGCCCGCTCCGGTCAGGCCGGTGATCGCCGCCGTCACGGCGCCGGCCGGTTCCAGCGCCGGGGAGGCGGTGCTGAAGGCGAGCACCGTCCCGGTCAGCGAAACGGTCAGGAGGATCCCGTTCCGGACGAGCTGGGCCGGCCCCACCGGCGCGGACGAGGCGCCGAAGCAGTTGCAGGCGATCCGCCGGCGGGAACGCACGGCCGCCGCGATCGCGGCGGTGAACGCGCCCAGCAGCACCAGCGCGATCGCGAACCCGGCGCCGCCGTGGCCGGAACGGCGAGCAGCACGGCCGCGGCCAGCTCACCGGTGACGACCGCGGGGGCCACGAGGGCCGGCGGCAGCAGCGGCGTCCGCGGCGCCAGCTCGCCGGCGGCGGCGCGGAAGGAGGCGTAAGCAGCGCGACCGCGTAGTTTGCCGGCCGCCGAGACCACGAAGACCGCGCCGATCAGAAGACGGCAGCAGACCAGTACGTACTCCATGACGATCCCTCCTGCGGGAGGGGCGCCGCGGCCCTTCGCCGGCCGCGGCGCCCCCGGCTCCCCCCTGCGGGCGGGAGCGTCTACCCGACCGGCTCGGCTGAGCCGGTCGGGATCACCGGGTGGCCCCGCTCAGCACGTCGACAGGAACGGCGGGCAGGTGGGAGGCGGGCACGGACCCGAGGAGCCGGGACCGTAGGTGTTCGGGCCGTAGGGCCCCATGCCGTAGTTGCACGTCGGTGTCCCGTAGCTGCAGGGCTCGCTGCGGAGCGCGACCGCGTGGCCGTCGCAGACCCGCATCAGGGTCCTGCCCTTGGCGTAGTTGGGGCACCAGTCCTCCCGCCAGTACTCGTAGCACCCCATGGCCTGCGCCCGCGTGGTGGGGAGCAGGGTTTCCAGCAGCCGGTCGGCGAACGACCGAACGGTTCGAACCATTGGCTGGCCTTCTTTCTCGTGGCGGCTCCCCTTCGCGGGAGCCGAATGCTGCGACGCGGGCCAACCTAGGGACCGTCTGCATGGAAACGACATGCGAGCGGCATGGACCGCGACCGGCCGCGCGGGCCAGGCGGCCGCGGCCCCGGCGGCGATCGGTCCGGCCGCGGCCGGCGCGTGAGCGGCGGCCGGATCCCCGAATGAGCAGTGATTACTCTGTCCCCGTGCGGCGCCGGCTGAAGATCATGGACGGGTGAGAGCCGGATCCCATCGGGAGGAACGCCGGATGGCGGTAGGGAACCCGTGGATCCCCGATGGCGGAGAACCCGACCAGCTGAGGAGCAATCGAGATGAGATCATCCGCCTTCGCCCTGCTTCGCCGGGCGGTGGACGCCGCCGACGAGCACCGGGAGCACGACCTGGGCGCGCTGCTCGCGCAGGCGCGTTCCGTCCTCGACCCCGAGGCCGACTCCCGGGACATGCTGGCCGCCTACTATCTGGAAGGGCTGTCCGGCCGAATCGAGGGGCGCCGGAGGGGGAACCCCTACCTGCGGGGGGACGGGCGGCCGCAGATCGACCTGTTCCACCTCCTCGCCGAGCATCTGCCTTTCGTGCGCGTGGGCATGCTGGCCAACGCGCACCTGCTGGACCACCTGCGGGAGCACGCCGCCGCGACCGTGCTGTCGATCGGCATCGGCCAGGGGCGCCAGGAGAGCGCCCTGCTGGCCGAGGCCGCCGCCCGGGGCCTGCCTCTGCGCCGGCTGGTCGTCATCGGCGTCGATCCCGCCGCCGACAGCCTGGCCGCCGCCGAGGTCGCCCTGAAGCGGGCCGGCGCCGAACACGGGATCGAGGTGGCCTTCCACGCCCTGCCCGTCGCCACCGAGGAACTGGACGAGGACGCCTGGACGCTGATCGGCCGGTCGCCCCGACCGCTGCTGGCGACGGCCTCGTTCGCCTTGCACCACATGGTCGACCCCCACCCGGTGCAGGACGCGCGCGACGTCTTCCTGTGCCGCCTGCGCGCCCTGGAGCCGGCCGCCGTCGCGCTGTGCGAACCCGACTCCGACCACCACCAGGTGAGCCTGCCGGAGCGCTTCGCCAACTCGTGGCGGATGTTCGGCACGCTCTTCGAGGCCATCGACGCCACGCCCCTCACCCGCACCGAGCACGACGCCATGAAGGGCTTCTTCGGCCGGGAGATCATCGACATCGTCGGCGCCGCCGACGAGCGCAGCCGGTACGAACGACATGAGCCCACCGTCACCTGGCTCCGGCGGCTCCGCCGCTGCGGGTTCCGGACCACTGTCCCGGTGGTCACTCCGGAGCTGGAGCGGACGTTGACGGCTCTCCCGACTTCACCCTCTCCGTCCAGCCCGACCACGTGCGCCTCGGTTACCGGGAGGACTCTCTCGTGTCGATGATGGCGGCCGTCCCCGCCTCCGCCGCAGCGCCTCAGGAGGGGTGCTGACCCCTGGCTCCCGGCGGAGTCGTCCTCGGATCCCGGGAGGCGCCGGTTCGATGGGACCCGATCGGCAAAGAGATTGGCGACATGGAGTAACGGTCTATATACTCTCCGAAGCTGGTATCGCTTTGATACCGGTTCCGACTTAGGATCGGAGTATGGCTATGACGTTGCGTCTCTCCGATGACCAGACCGAAGCCCTGCGGCGGCGCGCCGAGGCGGAGGGCCGGAGCATGCAGCAGGTCGCCTTGCGCGCGATCGAGGAGTATCTGACCCGGACGGCCGATGACGACCTCACCGACGAACTCGCCAAGCGGGGCGCCGAGCGCTTCGCCGGCCTGCTGCGGAGGCTGGGCGAGTGACCCGGTTCATCACTCTGGAGCAGGGTCTGCGAATTGCCAGAGTGGCGACCGGGGGGCCGATCCAGGTCCGTGATCTGGGTCTTCTGGAGGCGGCGCTGCTCCGTCCGCAGACGTCCATGTTCGGCCAGGACGCATATCCGGACGTGTTCTCCAAGGCGGCGGCGCTGTTGCACTCGATTGTCGCCAATCATCCGTTCGTCGATGGCAACAAGCGTGCGGCCTGGCTCACGATGTACGTCTTCTGCGCGAAGAACGGCGTCGAGATCGAGCCCGCGGACGAGGACGAGGCCTACGACTTCGTCATCGCCGTCGCGTCGGGCAAGCTCACCGAGGTCGACGAGATCGCCGAGGTGCTGCGGGGCTTCTCCGTGCCGGTCCGGGATTGATCCCGAGGCGGGGATCATGGAATCTGGGTGATCCGCATGTTTTGGGGCGATATAGGGCGGTAACTACACGGGGACGGAAATTCCGTAGTCCGTCCTGTGCAGGGTCCGTGCCGGTCCCCGCCGGACGGGCGAAAAGCGGCTCGGCGACGCCGCGGAGCCGTTCCAGATCGGGGGATCACCATGAGAAAGGCCATCGCAGGAACAGGACTCGCCGTGCTCCTCGCGTTCGCCCCGGCGAGCGCGTCCGCCGACGCGTTCGCGACGGCAGCCGCCCCGCAGCCCCAGCAGCAGCAGGACGACGGTGGAAACGCCGGCCTGTGGGGTCTGCTCGGACTGGCGGGTCTGCTCGGACTGGCGGGCATGCGCAAGCAGCAGCACCACCGTACGGACACCCACGCGCGGAGCGGGGGATCGACCCGGGGCGACGTCATCTGAGACTCGCCCGCACCGCGCGGGAACCGTACGCGGGAAGGGCCCGGACCTGACGAGAGGTCCGGGCCCTTCCCTCGTGTGCACGCGCGGGGGGCGGGGGAGGACGGAGCCGGCCGGTGGGAGGCGGGCCGGACGGGATCAGTCGGCCGGGGCCGGGGCGGGCTCGGGGGCCTGCGCGGAGCGCAGCGGGATCTCCTTCAGCAGCAGGGCGGCCACCGCGCCCAGGACGGCGATCGGGACGCCGACCAGGAAGACGGTCTGCAGGGCCCGGGTGAAGGCCTCCAGGATGACCTCCAGGACCGGGGCCGGCAGGTGCCGGATGGCCTCGGGGGAGCCGAGGGTGGAGGACGCGCCGCTGTTCAGCGGCAAGTTCGCGGCCTTGGCCAGGGAGGCGAGCTCCGAGCCGAGCCGGTTGGACAGGATCGCGCCGAAGGCCGCCACGCCGACCGCGCCGCCCAGGGAGCGGAAGAAGCCCACGCCCGAGGTGGCGACGGCCAGGTCGCCGCGGGGCACCGCGTTCTGCGCGGCGAGGATCAGGATCTGCATGGAGGCGCCGAGGCCGATGCCGATCACCGCGTTGTCCGCGCCGACGACCAGCAGCGAGCTGTCGACGTGCAGCCGGGAGAGCAGGAACAGGCCGAGCGCGACGAGCAGCATGCCGCCGATCGGGTAGGCCTTCCAGCGGCCGGTCCGGCTGACGAGCCGGCCGATCACGATCGAGGCGACGAGCAGGCCGAAGACCATGGGCAGGGTCATCAGGCCGGAGCCGGTCGGGCTCATGCCCTTGACGATCTGCAGATACTGCGGCAGGAACATCATGGCGCCGAACATCGAGGCGCCGACGAGCAGGGAGGCGAGGCTGGAGAGCACGAAGGTGCGGTCGCCGAACAGGCGCGGCGGCAGGATCGGGTCGGCGGCCCTGCGCTCGGCGAGGACGGCCAGGCCGAACATCACGGCGCTGAGGGCGCCCAGGCCGTAGGTCCAGCCGGAGTTCCAGTCGAACTCCTGGCCGCCCAGGGAGAGCAGCAGCATCAGCGCGGTGGTGCCGCCGGTGATGAAGGTCGCCCCCCACCAGTCGACCCTGGCGTCGCGGCGGACGAACGGCAGCTTGAGGACCTTCTGGATGACGACGAACGCGACCACGGCCAGCGGCACGCAGATCCAGAACGTCCAGCGCCACGACATGCTGTCGACGATGAAGCCGCCGAGCAGCGGCCCGGCGACGGTGGAGACGCCGAAGACCGCGCCGATGTAGCCGGAGTAGCGGCCGCGCTCGCGGGGCTCGACCACGTCGCCGAGGATGATCTGGGGGAGCGCGGCGAGGCCGCCGGCGCCGATGCCCTGTACGGCCCGCGCGACGATGAGCTGCGCCATGTCCTGGGAGAAGCCCGCGGCGACCGAGGAGACCGCGAAGATCACCAGGGAGGTCTGGAACATCAGCTTGCGGCCGTAGAGGTCGGAGAGCTTGCCCCAGAGCGGGGTGGAGGCGGTCATGGTGAGCAGAGTGGCGCTGGCCACCCAGGCGAGCTGGTCCTGGCCGCCGAGGGTGCCGACGATCGTCGGCAGTGCGGTGCCCACCACGGACGTCGAGATCATCGACGTCAGCATGGCGAGCATGAGCCCTGCCAGGATCTCCAGCACCTGCTTGTGCGTGAAGTGCGGCTTCTCCGCGGCCTGGACCTGTTGTTCGGTCAGCATGAACCGTCCCCCATTGCATGTACGATGCATACGAAGTTAGTAGACGCATGTTTACTCCGTCAAATCTGGAAGGATCGGGCGTGTGGACGAGGGACGGCGTCGCTGCCGGGAGGACACCCGGCGGCGCATTCTGGAGGCCGCGCGGCGCCTGTTCGCCGAGCACGGCTACGACCATGTGACGATGCGCCTGATCGCGGCCGAGGCGGACGCCAACATCGCCCTGATCAACCGCTACTTCGGCAGCAAGCGGGAGCTGTTCGCCGAGGTGCTCGCCCTGCAGGGGCGCTTCCCCGGCGTGCTGGACGGCCCCGAGGAGGAACTGCCCCGCCGCCTGGCGGAGTACGTCGCCGAGCGGCTCCGCTCCGACCGGGGCAGTCCCGTGCTGGAGGCGCTCGCCCGGTCGTCGGCGAGCCCGGAGATCCACGGCATCCTGCGGGACCGGGTCAGCTCGGCGATCATGGAACCGCTCGCCGCCCGGCTGTCCGGTGCGGACGCCCGGCTGCGGGCCGCGGTCGCCACCGCCCTCGTCACCGGCTCGGGCACGTTCCGCCAGCTCTACGGTCCCGAGGCGATCGAGATGCCGGAGCACGAGGTCGTGGTCGAGCGGCTGACGAGGATGTTCCAGGTCTGCCTGGAGGCCTGAGGCCGGGGGCAGGGGCCGCGTCCCCGGAGGCGACCGGGGCATCCGGGGCCGATCGGCGGCGATCCGGTGACCGGGACATCCGGCCGCGGAGGAGTCCGGAGGGTCAGCCGGCGGCGATCCGGCAGGACCTGCCGGGGACGTGGTCGACCTGCAGGGTGCTGTGGTCGATGTGGAAGCGCTCGTGCAGCAGGTCGGCCAGCTCGCGGCGGATCCGGTGGCAGTCGCCGCCGGGCCGTACGGTCACGTGCGCGGACAGCGCGGGGAAGCCGCTGGTGACGGTCCACACGTGCAGGTCCTCGACGGCGGTGACGTCGGCGTGGGCGGTGAGGACGGAGCCCACCTCGACCGGGTCCACCCCGGCGGGGGCCGCCTCGAACAGCACGCGGCCGGCGTCGCGCAGCAGGAGGTAGCCGGACCTGGCCATCAGCGCCGCGACGACGAGGGCGGCGATCGCGTCGGCCCGGCCCAGCCGGTGAGCCAGACGACCGCGCCGGCCACGGCGGTGGCGATGAAGGCGTACATGTCGTTGAGGATGTGCTGGAAGGCCCCCTCCACGTTGAGGCTGCTCCGGTCGGCCCGGGCGATCAGCCAGGCGGCGCCCGCGTTGACCGCGATCCCGGCGAGGGCCGTGCCGAGGACCAGCGCGCCCTCGACCTCGGGCGGGTCGATCAGGCGGCGCACGCCCTCGTAGACGAAGTAGGCGACCAGGATCACGAACGTCAGCCCGTTGATCGCGGCCGAGAGGATCTCGGCCCGCTTGAAGCCGAAGGTGTAGGCGCCCCGGGCGGGACGGGCGGCCATGCTCATCGCGACGAGCGCGAGCACGATGGAGGCCGCGTCGGTGAGCATGTGGCCCGCGTCGGAGATCAGCGCGATGGAGTTGGCGAGGACGCCGATGACCACCTCGGCCGCCATGAAGACGACCAGCAGGGCGAGCGCCCAGGAGAGGTGGCGCCGGTCGGCGCCCGCTCCGTGGCCGTGCCCGTGACCATATCCGTGGCCATGCCCGTGCCCGTGACCCATCGCAAGATCCATCCTGTGAACACTTGAACAACTGCTCAGATGTTTAGCAAGGACAGCCTAACATCGCAAGGTGAAGGTGATCGCCTCGGCGCCGGGCGGGCGAGGTTGCTAACTTTCGGCGTAAAACCGGCCTGCGGCTTGTGCGGGCCGAGCCTGTGACCGCCCGGCGGATCCTCCTAGGTTGGGGTGTCTCGCCGTCGCAGGAGATGACCAGATGTCCTTTGTGCAGCGGGTACGCGCGCAGGCAGCAAGACACGGGCACGAGCGGTCCTACACCTTCGTGGAGGACCGGGCCGGGGAGCTCTCCGAGACCCGGCTGACCTTCGCCGCGCTCGACGCGCGGGCCGGGTCGCTGGGGGCGTGGCTGGCCCGGCGGCGGATGGAGGACCGGACGGTGCTGCTGCTGTACCCGCGGGCTGGAGTTCCTGGCCGTCTTCCTCGGCTGCCTCTACTCCCGGGCGGTCGCGGTGCCCTCGCCGCTCCCGCAGACCGACCCCCGCGCGCTGGAGAGGGCCGCGGGGATCATCAAGGACGCCGACGTCCGGCTGGTGCTGACCGACGCGGCCCACCGCGGCGCGCTGGCCGCCTGGCTGCGCGAGGCCGGCCTCGACGGCACGGTGGAGTGCGTCGCCACCGACACCCTCTGCCTGCCCGGGCCGGACGAGTGGACCGAACCGGAGACCGGCCCGGACACCCTGGCCTACCTGCAGTACACCTCCGGCTCCACCAGCGAGCCCCGCGGCGTCATGCTCACCCACGCCAACCTGCTGCACAACGAGAACGAGATCTGGCGGGCCATCGGCTCGCCCACCGAGGGCGTCGGGGTCGGCTGGCTGCCGCACTACCACGACATGGGGCTGATCGGCATGCTGCTCCAGCCGATCTACGCCGGCGGCGACCTGTACTTCGCCTCACCGGTCGAGTTCGTCATGCGCCCCGCCCTCTGGCTGGAGATGATCAGCCGATACCGGGCGGAGTACACCGTCGCGCCGAACTTCGCCTACGAGTGGTGCGCCGCCCGGGTCACCGACGCCCAGGCGGCCGGCCTGGACCTGTCCAGCCTGAAGTTCGCGCTCAACGGCGCCGAACCGGTCCGTCCCGGCACGCTGCGCACCATGGTCCGCCGCTTCGGCCCGATCGGCTTCGGCGAGCGGGTCTGGGCCCCGGCGTACGGCATGGCGGAGGCGACCCTGGTGATCACCGCCACCCCGGTGGGGCGCGGCCCGGCGATCCGCCGGTTCGACGCTGCGGCGCTGGAGCGGCACGAGGCGGTCCCCGCCGCCACGGGCGTCGAACTGGTCGGCTGCGGGCGGCCGGTCACCGTGACCGTGGACGTGGTGGACCCCGAGACCCGCGAGACGCTCGGGGACGGGAGGGTCGGTGAGATCTGGGTACGCGGCGGGAGCGTCGCCCGGGGGTACTGGCAGCGCGACGAGGCCACCCGCGCGGCCTTCGCGGGCCGTACGGCCTCCGGGGAGGGGCCGTTCCTGCGGACCGGGGACCTCGGCTTCCTGCTGGACGGCGAACTCTACGTCACCGGCCGGATCAAGGATGTGATCATCGTCAAGGGGCGCAACCTCTACCCGCAGGACCTGGAGGAGGCGGCCCGCGGGGTGCACCCGGCGCTGGGCGCGGCGGCGGCCTTCGGGATCGCTCCGCAGGACGGTCCCGCGGGTGAGCACGTGGTGGTGGTGCAGGAGGTCAGGCGGGAACGCTCGGCCGGGAGCGCCTCGGCGGGGACGACGGGAACGAGGGGAACGGGCGCCCCGGAAAACGGCCGGGGCGGCGGGGGCCGGGAGGGGGCTCCG
>NZ_CDRNDK010000153.1:0-13221 GCF_977012225.1 Planomonospora algeriensis
ACCGGGCGGACGCCCGGGCCCGGCGCGCCTCGCCGGGCGTCATGACGGATGCGCGCACGGCGGTTCCGGCGCGCGCGGCGCGGGACTCACTCCTCATCGGGCGACCTCAAGGTTGTACATTGCCTGGTAGAGACGGGTGGCTGCGGCTTCGTCGGGGACACCCGCGCCGTCGATGGCCTGGACGTAGCGCCAGACCTCGTCGTCGAACAGCGTGCCGATCCGGGTGCGGAGATCGCTGCGGGCCTTGGCGCTGATGCTGCGCAGGGACTCCGCGCCGAGCAGCGCGTGCAGCAGCCGCTGCGGCAGGGCGCTCTTGCCCGCGACCTCGACCTCGGCGGTGCCGTAGCCGAACATCCCGATCGCGAGGATCAACGCGAGGGACTCCGCGTCGAACGAGACCAGCCTGGCCACCGACCGCTTGGTCACGCCCTCCGTGCGGATCAGTCCGACGAGGTGGTCCTGCCAGGACGCCACGGCCCGGCCGACCCTGCGCGGCAGGTCGTCGGAGGACTCCCCCAGGCCCGGCACCGCGGCCAGGGTCTCCCCCGCGCCCGGCCGGTTCAGCCAGCGCGACACGGTCTCCTCCGCGGCGCGCTGGGCGGCGGAGACCACGACCGACTCCAGGCCGGTCCGGAGGGCGGTCTTCAGCGCGCTGAGCCGCTCGGGCCCCTGGTGGCTCGCCTTCCCGGCGAATCTGCCGGGCTTGCGCAGGTGCAGGGCACGCATGAGGTCGCCCGACCCGATGAAGTCCTGCCACCGGGCCAGCACCTCCCCGCGCAGCAGCGAGCCGTTCCTCGTCGCCTCGTCGATCTCGGCCATCGCCCCGCCGTACGCGGCGTCGACGTCGCCCCGGAGCTCGGCGCGCAGGGCCAGCTGGACCTCCAGCTGCCTGGCCAGGGCGGGGACCCGGGTCCGGAAGCTGTCGAGCACTCCGGCCAGTGTCGCCTGTACGGCCTGCGCGCGCCGCCGGTCGTCCACCGACAGCTCGGTCAGCCAGAGCCTGAGCTCGGTGACCTCGTGATCGGGCAGCATCCCGTCGGCGGCCTTGCTCTCGTTGATGACGAAGCGGTCGACCTGGCCCAGGCCGTACTCGGTGAGCATGCGCACGAAGTGCTTGGTGACGACCTCGCGTGACCTGGCCGGGACGCGGGAGAGCACGATCGCCAGCCGGGCGCCGCGCTCCTTGGCCAGCCGGAGCAGCCGCCAGGCCGGGGCGTCGGCGTAACGGGCCGCGGTGGTGACGAAGATCCACAGATCGGCCGCGTCGAGCATGCGGTGGGCGATCTCGTGGTGCGCCTCCACCACCGAGTCGATGTCGGGGGTGTCGAGCAGCGCCACGCCCGGCGGCAGCCGCTCGGTGGAGACGAGCACGAGCCCGTCCGGTCCCGTCCCGGGGTCGGAGGCCTCCCTCCGCTCCAGGCTGCCGAGCAGGCCGCCTTCGGCGAACCATTCACGGTCGTCGGGGTGACAGGCGAGGACGGGGGTCCCGGTGGTCGGCCGGCGGACGCCGGTGGGGCTGACGTTGGCGTTGGCCAGGGTGTTGAACAGGGTGGACTTGCCGGCGCCGGTGGATCCCGCGACGACGATGAGCGCCGGCGCGGTGCTCAGGTGGATCCGGGGGATCACGTAGTCGTCGAGCTGCGCCAGGATCTCGGCTCTGGCCTTCCTGGCCTCCTCCACGCCGGGCAGGTCCAGGCCGAAGGCGAGATCGGTGACGCTGTCGCGCAGCGCCGCGAGCGCGGCGGTCAGCGCCTCGGAGACCTCGTCGGGCAGCGGCTTCTCCTGGACCCGCTCCTCGGCGGCCGCGCCGCTCTCCTCCCCGGCCCCGTCGAGGTCCGCGTCCGCGACCACCACCACGGCGTCGTCCTGGCCTCCGGAGACGTCGGGGCCGTCCTGGCCGCCGGCGTCGTCCGGGCCGACGGAGGCATCGGGGTCGTCCGGGGCGCCCGGACCGTCCAGGTCACCGGAGTCGGCCGATCCGTCCGGACCATCCATATCGTCGGAGTCGTCAGAACCGGCCTGATCCGCCTCACCGTCGTCTGGATCATCCGAATCGCCGGAGTCGCCAGGACCGGCCTGATCCACGTCGGCTGAATCATCCGCGTCGCCAGGACCGGCCTGATCCGCCTCACCGTCGTCCCGCGCGGAATCCGGCCCGTCCTCAGGGGGTGTCTCCTGCGGACGCGCCTCCGCGGAGCGTCCGTCCCCGGCCGTCTCCTCTCCTGCGCGGTCGTCCCCTGCGGCCTCTCCGCCGCCCGCGCCGGGATCCGCGGGCGGGTCTCCGGCGTCCTCCGCCTCCGCGGAGCCGGTGGGCACGCCCTCCTCGTCGGCACGGATCGCCTGGAAGGTCAGCGTCTGCTCCCCGGGGATCTCCCCATGCTCCGGGAAGGCGCCCTCCGGCTCCTCCCCGTGGACGGAGTCGAGCCGGTGGCCGCCCTCAGCCGGGTGCACGGGCTTGTCAGCAGCCGATTTCACGGAACCCGCTCCGCTCGAACCATCTCGACCTCCTGGCCGACTTTCACGACGTCGCCGACGATCACGATCGCCGGTGGCCGAATCCCAGCCGCGGTCACACGCTCCGCCACTGTGGACAGCGTGGCGTGAAGAGCACGCTGGGTGGGAAGAGTACCGTCCTGTACCACCATTACGGGAGTTTCCGGCGAACGTCCCTCACGGATCAACGTTTCGGCGATCACCGCGATCCGCTCGACGGCCATCATGAGCACCAGCGTTCCCGCCGATCGGGCCAGGTTCGGCCAGTCGACCGTGGACCTCTCGTCGCCCGGCGGGACGTGCACCGAGATGACGTGGAACTCCTGGCTCACCCCGCGGTGCGTGACGGGCACGCCCGCCGCGGCGGGCACCGCCACCGGGCTCGTGATCCCCGGGACGACGACGACCGGGATCCCCGCCCGGGCGCAGGCGAGCATCTCCTCGCCGCCCCGGCCGAAGACGAACGGGTCGCCGCCCTTGAGCCGGACGACGAACTTGCCCTGCCGGGCGTGCTCGACCAGCAGCTCGTTGATCTTCTCCTGGGCCAGGTAGCGGCCGTAGGGGATCTTCGCCGCGTCGATCAGTTCGACGTCCGGCGAGAGCTCGTCGAGCAGAGCCTGCGGCGCCAGCCGGTCGGCCACGACCACGTCGGCCTGGGCGAGCAGCTGCCGCCCGCGGACCGTGATCAGGCCGGGGTCGCCCGGCCCTCCTCCGACCAGCGCGACACCGACCGGCTTGGTCCGGTTGCGCCTGGCGTCGACGGTGCCGTCGCGGAGCGCTCCCACCACGGCGTCCCGGATCCCCGCCGCCCGCCGGGGATCGCCGCCCGCGGTGATCGCCACGCCGATCTCGTCGACCCGCCCGCTGGCCGGGGTCCACGCGGCCGACGCGTCCTTGTCGTCGGCGCGCACGCACCAGATCCGCTTGGCCTCCGCCTCGGCGGCCACCGCCGCGTTCACCGCCCTGTCATCGGTGCAGGCGTGCACCAGCCAGGCCCCGTCCACGTCTCCCACCTGGTACGGCCTGGCCTCCCAGGTCACGCGGCCGGTCGCGATGAGGTCGTCGAGGGCGTGCGTGACGCTCGTGGAGACGATGGTGACCAGGGCACCGGCGTCGAGCAGGGCCGGCACCCGCCGCTGGGCGACACGGCCTCCGCCCACGACGAGCACCCGCCGCCCGGAGAGACGCAGGCCGAGCAGATAGGGCGACGACATGACGACAGATCTCCCGTTCACGACGAATGGTGAAGCGCGTGCGTTAGGAGGTAAACCTACCGGCTCCCGGCGCGTCGTTTGCTTCCACCTTGTTAACAACGGTGAAGAAGACCTGTGATCGCCGCCGGCCGACGTCCGCCCGGCGGCTTCCGCAGGTCAGGCGCCCTTCTCGGTGACCCCCGCCGAGTCGAAGGTCGCCACCTCGTGCATGACCCGGACCGCCGCGCACACGAGGGGATGGGCCAGCAGCCCGCCGGTCCCCTCACCGAGCCGGAGTTCCAGTTCGACCAGGGGACGCAGGCCGAGATGGGCGAGCGCGAGCGCGTGGCCGGGCTCGGCCGAACGGTGCCCCGCCACGCAGTGGTCCACCGCGTCAGGGGCGAGCGCCGCGGCGGCCAGGGCGGCCGATCCCGCGATCACCCCGTCCAGGATGACCGGCACCCTCAGCGACGCGGCGCCCAGGATGAATCCCGCGATCGCCGCGTGCTCCAGGCCGCCGACCGCCGCGAGCGTCCTCAGCGCCGGCCCGGTGAGGACGTCGCCTGCGGGAGGCTCTCCGGCCCGCGCCGGCCGGGCGGTCACGTCCGGGACCTGTCCGTCCCCGGCCTGTCCGGACCGTCCGTCCGCGGCCCCGGCCAGGCCGTTGACCCGCAGCGCCCGGCGGACGACCTCCACCTTCCGGGTGAGGGTCTCGTCGTCGACCCCGGTCCCCCTGCCGGTCGCCTCGGCCGCGTCCCTGCCGGTGAACGCGCAGATCAGGGCAGCCGAAGCGGTGGTGTTGGCGATGCCCATGTCCCCGGTGACCAGGCAGCGGGCGCCCCGGTCCACCAGGCGCCGGGCCACCGCGATGCCGGCCTCCAGCGCGGCCACGGCCTGTGCCGGGGTCATCGCCGGGCCCTCGGACAGGTCCGCCGTGCCGTACGCGACCTTGTCGACGATCAGGTTCGGCGCGGGGGGCAGGTCGGCGGCGACGCCGACGTCCACGACCGTCACGGTGGCGCCGACCTGGCCGGCGAAGGCGTTGGCCACGGCGCCGCCGGCCAGGAAGTTGCCCACCATCTGCTGGGTGACCTCCTGCGGCCAGGGGCTCACACCCTGGGCGTGGACACCGTGGTCGGCGGCGAAGATGGCCAGCGCGGCGGGGGCGGGGATCGGCGGCGGGCTGACGGCGGCGGCGCCGGCGAGCCGTACCGCCACCTCCTCCAGCACGCCCAGCGCACCCCGGGGCTTGGTCAGCCGGTCCTGGTGGGCGCGCGCCTCGGCGACGGCCTCCGGGTCGGCGGGCCGGATCGCTGCGAGGGTCTGCTCAAGGATGGTCATGCCATCAGTGTCCCGGAAAAGCCCTCCGGAAGTCCCCGCGAAGTCCCGCAAAGCCCTCGCTCCGCTCTCCCGGTGCCCGCGCGGAGCCCTCGCGGTTCAGCGGGAGGCTCTTTCGAGCGCCTCCTCGTAGCGTTCGACGACCACGTCGGCCAGGCCCTCGCAGTCGCCGATCGCCTCCGCGCAGCGTATGTCCAGGTCGGGGTGGCCCGCGGCGTAGGCCATGGCCTGGCCCCAGACCTTCTCCAGCAGGCCCTCGGCGAACAGCAGGTAGGGCAGCACGATCACCCGCCGGGCGCCGAGGCGGCGGCAGCGCTCGATCCCGCCGGGGACGCCCGGCCTGGCCAGTGAGGCGAAGGCGGTCTCCACGGTCATGTACTCGTGGGCGTGGGTCTCCCAGAACAGGCGTGAGACCCCGTGCACGTCGGCGTTGACCATCGGGTCACCGGAGCCGTCGCCGACCAGGACCACGGCGGTCTCACCGAGCCCGATCTCCTCGGGCTCCTCGTCGAGGAGTCCGCCTCCGGCCGCGACGAGCCGGAGCCGGGGCACCTCGGCGGCGGCGTCGGCCAGTCGCTCGGCCAGCAGCGCCAGCAGGCGCGGGTCGCAGCCCAGGGGGCGGCCGTAGTCGCAGGCGAGCGTCGGGTGGAGCTCCTGCTCCCGGGCCATCGCGGCGGCGATCTCGGTGCCGGTCCGCAGGTCGCCCGCCAGGCTCAGCGGGAGCGCCACCATGCGGTGATGCCCGCGCGCCACCAGCGAGGCGATCGAGTCGCTGAGGCGCGGGCTGGCCTTGGCGATGTAGCCGCCGGAGACGTCGGCGGCGGTCTTGTCGAGGCGGCATCGGAGCCGGTGGACGAACCTGCCGAACTCGGCGGATCCGCCGTCATCGAGTGAGCCCTGCCCGATGAGCAGCAGCGGCGGCTTCATGTGAGGAGGACTCCAATGACCTTGACCTGGGATTACGCAACGGCGACTGGCGAGGATATCCGATGACGGTTCTTCCCGAACAGGTCACGGGACGATGATCTTCTTCCGTTCACGGCCGGCGGCGCACACGACGAAGACCGGTCCGGAGCCGGGAGGGCGGTGGCCCGCGCCGTTCCCGCCGGTCTCCCCGCGGTGCGCGCCGGCTTCCTCCACCGTCTCCCCGCGGTGCGCGCCGGCCGTCCGGGACGCCTCGATCCGCACGCTCTCGGCCCGGTAGCCGTGCTCGCGGAGGATCTCCAGCGCCGCGCCGGCCTGCTCGGCCGTCCTGAGCGCGCAGACCAGGGAGCGGGGGCTCCGGACCGCGCACGCCGCGATCGCCTCGGTCCCTCCTCCGCCGACGAAGACGGCGTCCGGGTCGGCCAGGGGCTCCAGGGCCGCGGGCGCCGGCCCCGGGTCAGCGCGACCTTCACCCCGTGGGCGATGACGTTGCGGCGCAGCCGGGCGCAGGCCTCCTCCTCGGGCTCCACCGCCACCACGGCCGCACCGAGCAGGGCGCACTCCACGGCGATCTCCCCGCCGCCCGCGCCGACGTCCCAGATCAGGTCTCCGAGCCGGGGTCCGAGCCTGGCCAGTACGAACGCCCGGACCACGGGGTCGAGACCGGCGCCCGCGAAGTCCCGGGCCCATCCCGCAGGACCGGGCCGGGCCCCGGCCACCCACGCGGGCTCGTCCGGGCTCCGGCGCAGCGGGTCCAGGACGAGCACGACCTCGGGGTTCTTCCACGGCCGCGTGGTGGCCTCGCCCATCCGGCTGTGGGTGATCCGCTCGTCCTGGCCGCCGAGGTCCTCGCAGACGATCAGGGCCCGGGGGGTGGTGGGGGCCAGTTCCCTGGCGATCTCGGCGGGGCCGACGCCGGGTGCGACGAGCACGGCGACCTTGTGGTGGGCACGGCACGCGTTCGCCACCCGGTCGAGCCGCTCGCCGGTCACGACCAGGGCGTCCTCCCAGGCCAGCCCGGCTCTGGCGAAGGCCTGCGAGACGAGGGAGGGGGCGGGGACCACCTCCGGGACGACGCCGTGCCCGCGCAGCTCCGCGACCGCGCCGAAGAGCCCGGGGTCTCCGGCGGCGAGCACGACCAGCCTCCCGCCGTGCTCCCGGTGGACCTCCACGGCCCGCCCGAGCGGCCCGCCGACCACCCGGGCCCCGCTGGGCAGCGGGCGGACGCGCTCCAGGAGCCGGTCCGGCCCGGCCAGCACGGCGGCCTCCTCCAGCCTGGCCCGCGCGAGCGGGGACAGCGCCCTCCCGTCGACCCCGACAACTGTGATCATCGATGCTCACCGTCCTCGCCCTCCAGAGTGACGATCGCGCGGCGATCAGGCCAGAGCGGCTCTCGGATGGCGGTCACGTTCTCCTCTTCTCGCGGAATGCGCAGGTCAAAGCCCGCCGGTCCGGAGGCGGCCCGGATGTTTGCCCCGGAGCCGCCGGGTATGGGTGTGGATTATCCGCAGCTGAAAGGGGTGGCTCCAGATGGAACGCGGAAGCGCCAAGCACGGTTCGCGACTGGACGAGCAGCAGAAGCACGAGACCGAGGGGATGACCCGCAGCGGAGGCACCACGCACGCCGAGGAGTGGAAGGAGCCCGAGCCCATGCCGGCTCCGGGCGAGGGCGGCCTGTCCCGGTCGGCGTCCCGGCCCTCCGACCGCGAACCGGGCGCCCCGCGCGGCATGACCCCCGCGGACGTGGAGCGCCGCGGCAACCTGGCCAAGTGGATCAGCGGCACCGGCGTGTTCCCCGCCGACCGCGACGCCCTGCTGGCCCGCGCCCGGGAGCAGGGCGCCCCGGACTCGGTGCTCGCCGCCGTCCGGTCGCTGCCGAACGCGACCTTCGCCAACATGGCGGACGTGGCGCAGGCGCTAGGGTACGGCACCGAGGACAAGGACCAGGGCTGAGCTGCGGGCCTCCCCCTCATCGCCCCGTTCGCGAGGGGGAGGCCCGCCTCCGCCCGCGAGGGCTCCCGCTCTCACCGCTCCTCCCCCCGCTGAAGGCGGGAGCATCCGTCTCTCCCCGTCCGAGGACGGGGTATCCGCGCTGAGGAGTGCTGATGAAACTGGACATGCTCCGATCCCTGTACGACCGCGAGGGGCCGTTCGCTTCGGCGTACCTCAACACCGACCGCGCCATGGAGCAGGGCGGCGACCAGGTCCAGCTGCGCTGGGAGGCGCTGAGCGAGCAGCTGGCCGGCGCCGACAAGCCGACCCTGGCGGCTCTGGAGAAGCTGTTCACCGACGCGGACGCGGCGGCGCCGGGCCGGGCGGCCTTCGCCGCGGGAGGCGAGGTCCTCTACACCGAGGCCCTGGCGGAGCCGCCCCGCAGGGCGACCGCCCGCTGGTCGGCGCTGCCCCACGTCATGCCGCTGCTCGCCCAGCGGGGCGAGAACGTGCCGCACGTGCGGGTGGTCATCGACCACCTGGGCGCGGACGTGATCACCGTCGGTTCGGGCGCGCCGCGCCGTACGGCGGTGCAGGTGCAGGACTGGCCGCATCAGAAGACCGCACAGGGCGGATGGTCGCAGCGGCACTACGAGAACAACGTGGAGGAGACCTGGGCGCGCAACGCCAGGGCGGTCGCCGAAGCGGTGGACGAGGAGGTCCGCCGCGTCGGAGCCGAGCTGGTGGTCGTGGCGGGCGACCCGCAGTCCCGGCCGCTGCTCCAGGACAGCCTCGGCAAGGAGGCCTCCGCCATCCTGGTCACGGTGGACCACGGGAGCAGGGCCACGGGCAGCGATCCGCTCCCCTTCAACCAGGACGTGGAGTCGGCGATCGACTCCTGGCTGGACCGCAGGCGGGAGGAGCTGCTGGAGCGCTATCAGGAGGGGTCCGCCAAGGAGCTGGCCGTCTCCGGTCTGGCCGCCGCGGCACGCGCGCTGCGCGAGGGCCGGGTGGACACCCTGCTGCTCGTCGACCGGCCCGACGCGGACGGTCTGCTGTGGGTCGGGCCCGACGGCACGCAGCTGGCGGTGGAGCGCGACGAGATGCAGGAGTGGGGCGTGGCCGAGCCCTGGCAGGACCGCGCGGACGCCGCGCTGGCCCGGGCGGTCTGCGCGACGGACGCCGCCCTGTGGTTCGTCCCCGAGCTCGACGCCCCCGACGGGGTCGGTGCGGTGCTCCGCTTCTGACCCGATGCCCTTCCCCCGTTCCGTGTCCGGCCGCCCGGTCCGATGCCCCTCGGGCGGCCGCCGCGTCTCCGGCCGTCCGGTGGGGGTTCCGTCAGCGGACGACGACGACCTCCAGCGTGCGCGGGCCGTGTACGCCCTCGACCCGGTCGAGCTCGATGTCGCTGGTCGCTGAGGGGCCGCTGATCCAGGTCAGCGGCCTGGCCGGGTCGAGGGCGGCCACCGCCTCGGGCACCCCCGGCACGATCTGCCCGGCCCGCACGAGGCACAGGTGGTAGTCGGGCACCAGGGTCAGCGCCCGGCGGCCCTGTCCCGGACCGGTGTCGAGCACGATCGTGCCGGTCTCCGCGATCCCCGCGGCGCAGCCCGTGACCACCCCGCAGACGGTGTCCAGCTCGGCGGCGGACAGCGGCGGGTCGTCGCCCACGGCCCTGTCTCCCAGGTGCGCCCGTACGGCGTGCGCCCACTCCTCCGGCAGGCCTTCGGGCACGACGACACGCTCGGCCGCCCGGCGGGCGAGCGCGGCCGTGATCACTCCGGCGGCCTCTCCGGGACCCACCACGTGGACGACGGCCCGGTAGTCGGCGACCCGTTCGGCGAACAGCTCCACCGTCCGCTCCACCGCCGTGGCCGGGGCGGCCCGGGGCCGGGTGCGCGGGACGTCGGGCGCCCCGGCGACGGCCGCGCGCACACGCGACAGGATGAGGTCGCGGGAGCTCATCGGGCGCCTCCGTCGGTGCGGGAACTCATCGGGTGCCTCCGTCGGTGCGGTCCCACCAGTCGCGGAAGGACTCGGCGGGGATGTCGGGGATGTCGCGGGTGTCGGTCCAGGCCGCCGCCGGGCCTGGCAGCCGCCTGGGGACGAACCGGCGCAGGCGGCCGGACAGGCGCTGGGCGCGGGCCAGCCGCTCGGGGCGGTCGAGCACCCAGCCGGCGGCGCGCATGGCCAGGCGCTCGGCGCGCGGATGGGGCGCCTTGGCCCGCAGGTGGACGAGCACCTCGGGGATGTCGATGGCGACCGGGCAGACCTCGTAGCAGGCGCCGCACAGGGACGACGCGTACGGCAGCGAGGCGTCCAGTTCAGCGGTCGCAGAAGCCGGCATGCGACCGCGCGACACAGCGGTCGCAGAAGCCGGCACGCGACCGCCGGGTGGTGAGGGGGCCGCGGAGTCCTCACCCCGCAGCTGCGGGATGAGGATGGCGCCGATCGGGCCCGGGTAGACCGAGCCGTAGGCGTGGCCGCCCGCACGTTCGTAGACGGGGCAGACGTTCAGGCAGGCCGAGCAGCGGATGCAGCGCAGAGCCTGGCGGCCGACCTCGTCGGCGAGGACCTTGGTGCGGCCGTTGTCGAGCAGGACGAGGTGGAACTCCTGTCCCTCGGACGCACCGGTCCAGGTGGAGGTGTAGGGGTTCATCCGTTCGCCGGTGGAGGAGCGCGGGAGCAACTGGAGGAAGACCTCCAGATCCTGCCAGGTCGGCAGGAGCTTCTCGATGCCGACCACGCTGATCAGCGTCTCGGGCAGGGTCAGGCACATGCGGCCGTTGCCCTCGGACTCCAGCACCACCAGGGTGCCGGTCTCCGCGATCATGAAGTTGGCGCCGGAGACCGCGACCCTCGTCGACAGGAAGCGCTCGCGCAGGTGCAGCCGGGCGGCCTCGGCCAGGGCACGGGGCTCGTCGGTGAGGTCCTCGGGCGCCGCCCGCCCCCACTCGGCCATCTTCTCCCGGAAGATCTCGCGGATCTCCGAGCGGTTGCGGTGGATCGCGGGGACGAGGATGTGCGAGGGGAGGTCGTCGCCGAGCTGCACGATCAGTTCGGCGAGGTCGGTCTCGTAGGCGGTGATACCCCGGGCGGCGAGCGCCTCGTTGAGGCCGATCTCCTGGGTGGCCATCGACTTGACCTTGACCACGCTGGTCTCGCCGGTGGCCTCGACGAGGGCGGCGACGATCCGGTTGGCCTCGTCGGCATCGGCGGCCCAGTGCACCCGCCCGCCGGCCCGCGTGACCGCCTCCTCCATCTGGAGCAGGTAGCGGTCCAGATGGCGCAGGGTGTGGTCCTTGATCTCCTTGCCCGCGGCCCGCAGTCCCTCCCAGCCCGGCAGCTCGCCGACCACCGCGGCCCGCCTGCCGCGGATCGTGCGCGTGGCCTTGCGGAGGTTGAAGCGCAACTGCGAGTCCCCCACGGCCCGCGCGGCGTTGCGGGGGAAGGCGGGCATGCCGAGGAAGGTGGCGCTCATCGCTCCTCCCCCGGGCGTCCGTGTGCCGCCGTGCCCGGTCCGGAGGCCGCCGGGTCCGGTCCGTGTGCCGCCGTGCCCGGTCCGGGGAGGGTTCCGGCGCCCGGCTCCGGAGGGGCCGCCCCGGTGGTCGCGGCGGGGGTCCGGGTGGCGGGTCCGGCCGGGACCGCGGCGGTCCCGCCCTCGGTGGCGGCGAGGATCTCCGCCAGGTGCATGACCCGGATCCCGGCGCGCTGGCGGCCCAGGGCGCCGCCGATGTGCATCAGGCAGGAGTTGTCCGCGGCGCAGAGCACCTCGGCGCCGGTCGCCATGACGTTGTGCGCCTTGTCCGCGCACATGGCCGCGGAGACCGCCGGGTTCTTGACGGCGAAGGTGCCGCCGAACCCGCAGCACTCCTCCGCGCCGGGGAGCGGGACCAGCTCCAGCCCCCTGACCTGCTCCAGCAGGCGGGCAGGGCGATCGCCCAGGCGGAGCCCCCGCAGGGAGTGGCAGGTCGGGTGGTAGGTCACCCGGTGCGGGAAGTAGGCGCCGACGTCGGTGACCCCGAGGACGTCGACCAGGAATTCCGAGAGGTCGTGGACCTTCGGCACGAGCCCGGCCACCTCCTCGGCGAAGGAGGGGGCCGCCATCCACCCGGCGGCCCGTCCACCGGCCCTCCGGACGGTCCCGGCCACGCCGGGGGGGGACGGGGCGCCCGGCCGCGGCGGCGGTGCGGGCGAGCCGGGGGTACTGCTCGCGGACCATGGCGGCGCACGATCCGGAGGGCGTGACCACCGCGTCGTATCCGGCGAAGACGTCCGCGAAGTGCCGCGCCAGCCGGGTCCCCTCCTCCGGATATCCGGTGTTGACGTGCATCTGGCCGCAGCAGGTCTGCGCCTGGGGGAAGTCGACCTCGCACCCCAGGCGGCGCAGCAGCGTCACGACCGCCCGGCCCGTGCCGGGAAAGAGGGTGTCGTTGACGCATGTGATGAACAGGGCGACGCGCACGGCGCTCCTTCCGACCTATGGTCTGACCAGAGTATGGTCTGACCAGAGTATGGTCTGACCAGAGTATGGTCTGACCATAGGTCCCGACAAGGACCACCCCACCACGGCGAGGGAGACGGCATGGGATGGGAGCCGGTCCGGCGTACCCGGGCGTTCGAGGACGTGATCGCCCAGATCGAGCGGCGCATCGCGGAGGACGGCCTCACGGTCGGCGACCGGCTGCCGGGCGAGCGGCAGCTCGCCGAGCAGCTCCAGGTCGGCCGCTCATCGGTGCGCGAGGCGATGCGGGTACTGGAGACGCTGGGCGTGGTCTCCTCCCAGGCCGGCCGGGGCCCTGACGCGGGCGCGGTGCTCACCGCCCGCCCCGCCGGCGCCCTCGCCGACCTGCTCCGGCTGCACGTGGGCCTGTCCAGCCTCTCCATGCGGGAGGTCGCCGAGACCCGGATGATGATCGAGCAGTGGGCGGTACGGCACGCCGCCGGGAACGTCACCCCCGGTCACTTGGACCGGCTCCGGGCGGCGCTGGCGCGGATGGACCGGGCCGGGAGCGCCGCCGAGTTCGTCCTGCACGACGCCGAGTTCCACCTCACGATCGCCGAACTGTCCGGCAACCGCCTGCTCGCGGCCACGATGCACGCCCTGCGCGCCACGGTGCAGCGCCACGCCGTCGAGGCGGTCGAACGGCTCGGCGTCACCGACCTGCTCATGGCCGACCACCGGCGGATCTACGAGGCGATCGCGTCCGGCGATTCCGAGGAGGCGTCCGCCGCGATCGCCGACCACCTCACCCGCGCCTATCCGGATCCGCCGGGCCCGCCGGGCTCGCCGGACTGATCCCGGCCGGAGCGGCCGCGCCCGCCCGGCGGCACGACGCCG
>NZ_CDRNDK010000154.1:0-13215 GCF_977012225.1 Planomonospora algeriensis
GACCGGCCGGTGCGCACCGGCCGGTCTCTTCGCACGTGTGCCCGGACCTCCGTGCGGAGCATCCGGAGAACCCGCTGCCGCCTGAGGGCCCGTCCAGACGCGCGACCGCGGCGTCCGGACCTCCGTACGGACCTCCGTACGGAGCCCCGGCTCCTACCGGGTGAGGTCCTGCGTGACGCCCCGGACCACGCCGGTCACCGAGTCGAGCGTTCCGGCGGCCGCCTCGCCGCTCTGCGCGCTGCGGTTGCCCAGCAGCGGCGAGAGCTCGTCGATGGAGGCCGAGCGGGTGACCGGCTCGACCGCGCCCACGAGCGGACCGGCCTCGGCCGGGGCCAGGCCGCCCACGAGCGGGGCGACGGTGCCCGCCCGCTCGGCTCCCTGCGGGACCGCCTGGTTCAGCCCGTCCACCAGGCCCTCGACCCGCGGCCGCTGGTGGGTGAGGCCCTCGGCGCCCTCCACCGTCCCCTGGACGTTCTCCACCGCGCGCGCTCCAGAATGGCTCAGCCCGTTCGTCGCGCCGACGAGGTGCCCGGCGCTGTCGGTGGTCCCGGCCAGCGGTCCCGCCTCACCGGTGACGCTCCGCAGCGGGGCGCCGCCCTGGGTCAGGTGCTCGGCGGGGACGCCCAGCAGCCGCTCGACGGCGGCCGAGGCCTTCCCGAACACGCCGTCGGCGGCCGACGGCGCGCCCTGCCCGCCCGCCCAGGCCGTCCAGCCCGCCCAGCGCCACCCCGGCCGAGAAGAACGCGAACACGGGCACGGCCACCCCGGCCGAGATGGGGCGGAACCGGTGCTCGAAGTGCTCGGCCAGCCCCGGACCGGCTTCCGGGCCGCCGGCCGCGTGGCCGCGCAGCACCGGTACGGCGAAGCCCAGCAGCACCCCGGCGACGGTGGCGTGCACGCCCGAGGCGTGCACCAGCGCCCAGCCGGCCGCGGCCAGCGGCAGCAGCAGCCACCACGAGCGCACCCGGCGCTGCACCAGCACGGTGAAGGCCGCCAGCGGCACCAGCGCCGCGGCCAGCGGGACCGGCGCCAGGTGGTCGGTGTAGAACAGCGCGATGATGACGATGGCCACCAGGTCGTCGACCACCGCCAAGGTGAGCAGGAAGGTGCGCAGCGCCGTCGGCAGGAACCGCCCGATGACCGCGAGCACGGCCAGGGCGAAGGCGATGTCGGTGGCGGTGGGGATCGCCCATCCCTTGCCCGCGCCCGCCACGTCCCGGGTGACGAGCAGGTACAGCACCGCCGGGACGATCACCCCGCCGAGTGCGGCCGCGATCGGGACCGCGGCCCGCCGCGCGTCGCGCAGGTCACCGGCGACGAACTCGCGTTTGAGCTCCAGCCCGGCCACGAAGAAGAAGATCGCCAGCAGGCCGTCGCCGGCCCAGCCGGCCAGGGAGAGGTTCAGATGCAGGGCCTCGGGCCCGACGCGCAGATCGCGCAGCGCCTCGTAGGCGCCGGCCCACGGGGAGTTGGCCCAGATCATCGCCGCCATCGCCGCGGCCAGCAGCAGCGCCCCGCCGACGGTCTCCTTGCGCAGGATGTCGGCGATGCGGCGGGCCTCGCCCCACGATCCCCGGCCCAGCAGGACGGGTCGGCGCGGCGGGACGGGGTGCGTCATGAAGTGCTCCGGGTTTCGGGTACGGGTGAGACGTTGCCGACCAGACTTCCCGGCGCACCGAATGCCACTTTACCGATCGGCCGGCAGGGACGCGTCGGGCGGGTGCGCGGCCCGGCCGCCCGCGGCGGGCCCCGCCCGCTCCAGCCTGGGCTGCGCCAACCTCGCCCACGGCTTCGCCGCCGCCGGGATCGACAAGCCCGCGCTGCGCGCGAACGTCAGGCCCGGCGTGGCGATCGTGTCGAGCTACAACGACATGCTCTCGGCGCACCAGCCGTACGAGACCTACCCGGCGGTCCTCAAGGCCGCCGTCCGTACGGCGGGCGGCGTCGCCCAGTTCGCCGGCGGGGTGCCCGCGATGTGCGACGGCATCACGCAGGGCCGTCCCGGCATGGAGCTCTCGCTCTACAGCCGCGAGGTCATCGCGATGGCCACCGCGATCGCGCTCTCCCACGACATGTTCGACTCCACCCTCATGCTGGGCGTCTGCGACAAGATCGTGCCCGGCCTGCTGATCGGCGCGCTGCACTTCGGCCACCTGCCCGCGGTGTTCGTGCCCGCCGGGCCGATGACCTCCGGCCTGCCCAACAAGGTCAAGGCCCGCACCCGGCAGCTGTTCGCCGAGGGCAAGGTCGGCAAGGACGAGCTGCTGGACGCCGAGTCGCAGTCCTACCACTCCCCCGGCACCTGCACGTTCTACGGCACCGCCAACTCCAACCAGGTCATGGTCGAGGTCATGGGCCTGCACCTGCCGGGCGCGACGTTCGTCAACCCGCGCACGGAGCTGCGCGAGGCCCTGACGAAGGCGGCGGGCCGGCGGGCGGTGGAGATCACCGCGCACGGCGACGAGTACACCCCGGTCGGGAAGGTCGTCGACGAGAAGGCGATCGTCAACGCCTGCGTGGCGCTGCTGGCCACCGGCGGCTCGACCAACCACACCATGCACATCGTCGCCATCGCGGCGGCGGCGGGGATCGAGCTGCTCTGGGACGACCTGGCCGCCCTGTCGAAGGCCGTGCCGCTGCTGACCCGGATGTACCCCAACGGCCAGGCGGACGTGAACCACTTCCAGGCCGCGGGCGGCATGCAGGTGCTCATCGGCGACCTGCTCGACGCCGGGCTGCTCCACCGCGACGTGCTGACCGTCGCCGGGCACGGACTCGACCACTACCGCTCGGCGCCTGAGCTGAAGGCGGTCTCAGAAGCCGGCATGAGATCGCAGGACACCACCGGCGAGCTGGTCTGGACCGAGCGCACCGAGGGCAGCGGCGACCTGGACGTGCTGCGTCCGGTGAGCGACCCGTTCTCGCCCGACGGCGGCACCCTCATGCTCGACGGCAACCTGGGCCGCGCGGTCATCAAGGTCTCGGCCGTCAAGCCCGAGCACCTGGTGGTCGAGGCCCCGGCGAAGGTCTTCGACGACCAGCTGGAGCTGCTGCGCGCCTTCGAGGCGGGCGAGCTGGACGGGCAGGACTTCGTGGCGGTCATCCGCTACCAGGGCCCGAGCGCGAACGGCATGCCCGAGCTGCACAAGCTCACCCCGCCGCTCTCGGTCCTGCTGGACCGCGGCCAGCGGGTGGCGATCGTCACCGACGGCCGCATGTCGGGGGCGTCGGGCAAGGTCCCGGCCGCCATCCACCTGTCGCCCGAGGCCGCCCACGGCGGTCCGATCGCGCTGGTCCAGGAGGGCGACCCGATCCGCCTCGACTCCGCGGCGGGCACCCTGGAGCTGCTGGTGCCGGCCGAGGAACTGGCCGCCCGCACCCCGCAGGGCGCCCCGCTGACCGACGCCCAGTGGGTCGGTACCGGCCGCGAGCTGTTCGCCGCCTTCCGCGCCGCGGCGGCCCGCCGAGCGCGGCGCGGGCATCTTCGCCCTCAACGGCCGCGCCGAGAGCCTCGCCCGGTCCGCCGCGGGCGCCCCGGCGGTCGGGACCGCCGGGAACACCGGGACCGCCGGGAACACCGACACCGGGGACGTCCAGGACGCCGGGAAGGCCGTTCCGTCCGACGGAGGGGACGCATGAGCCACCCCTGGCTCGTCGCCGACATCGGCGGCACCAACGCCCGGTTCGGGCTGGTCACCGAGCCCGGTGGCAAGCCGGAGTCGGTGGCCGTGCTGGCCGGCAGGGACCACGACGGGCTCCCCGAAGCCGTAGCCGCCTATCTCGCAGACCACGCGGGCGGAGTTCGGCCGGGAGCGGCCTGTCTGGCGATCGCGGGCCCGGTGGACGGCGACCGCTACCGGCTGACCAACGCCGGGTGGTCAGGTTCGGTGCGCGATCTGGGGATCCCGCACGTCGAGCTGCTCAACGACTTCGAGGCGCTGGCCGCGTCGCTGCCGCACCTGGCCGGCGACGACCTGGTCTCCTTCGGCGGACCCGAGCCGTCGCGCGGGGTCAAGGCGGTGCTCGGCCCGGGGACCGGTCTCGGCGTCGCGGGCCTGGTCCCCGTGGCGGAGGGGTGGATCCCCCTGCCCGGCGAGGGCGGGCACGTGACCGTGCCGGTCCTGGACGAGCGGGACCGCGAGATCGTCCGGGCGCTGCACTCCGAGGGGGCCCGCCACGTGGTGGCCGAGCACCTGCTGTCGGGACCGGGCCTGACCCGGCTGCACCGCGCCCTGGCGCTGGTGCGCGGCGTGGACGCGCCGCGCCTGGCCCCCGCGGACATCGTGGACCGGCTCGACGACTCGCTCTGCGCGGAGACCGTCGACGTCTTCTGCGGCCTGCTCGGCACCTTCGCCGGGAACGTCGCGCTGACGATGGGCGCCCGCGGCGGCGTCTATCTCGGCGGCGGCGTGCTGCCCCGTATCGTGGACCGGGTGCTGGCCAGCGACTTCCGCCGCAGGTTCGAGGCCACCCCGACCCTTGACGACTACCTGTCCGCCATCGCCACCACGCTGATCGTGGCTCCGCAGCCCGCCCTCACCGGCGCGGCGGCCTGGCTGGCCCAGCGCCTGGCGAACACGTCCAACCTGGAGTACGCATGAGTCTGCTCGACATCGCCCCGGTGGTCCCGGTCGTCGTGATCGACGACCTGGAGACCGCGGTCCCCCTGGCCCGCGCCCTGGTGTCGGGCGGCCTGCCGGTCATCGAGGTCACCCTCCGCACCCCCGCCGCGCTGGAGGCGATCCGGCGGATCGCCGCCGAGGTGCCCGAGGCCGTGATCGGCGCGGGGACCGTCAGGACCGCGCGCGACGTCGCCGCCTCGGTGGAGGCCGGGTCGAAGTTCCTGGTCAGCCCGGGCAGCACGGCCGCGCTGGTGGACGCCATGGAGGGCAGCGGTGTGCCGTTCCTGCCGGGCGTGGCGACCGCGTCGGAGGTCATGACGCTGGCCGAGCGCGGGCTGACCGAGATGAAGTTCTTCCCGGCCGAGGCCGCGGGCGGCCTGCCGTACCTGAAGTCGCTGGGCGGGCCCCTGCCCGACGTGCGGTTCTGCCCGACGGGCGGGATCAAGCTCGCGACGGCTCCCGACTATCTCGCGCTGCCGAACGTCGGCTGCGTGGGCGGGACCTGGCTCACCCCGGCCGACGCGCTCGCCTCGGGCGACTACGCCCGGATCGAGAAGCTCGCCGCCGAGGCCGCCGCGCTCCGCCCGGCCGCCTGACCGGCGGTCACGGGCCGTCCCCCGGCGTCACCGCGATCGCGGTGACGCCGGTTCAGCGGTTCAGCGGATCTCTCGGCGGCGCTGGCACTCCACGCACAGCCGCGCCAGCGGCCTGGCCTTCAACCGCTCGAAGGGGATCGCGGAACCGCAGCCGTCGCACCTGCCGTAGGTCAGTCCGGCGAGGCCCTCCAGGGCGTCGCGCACGACGGCGGCGTTCCGCTCCGCGGAGACGAGGTCGGCGAGCAGTTCCGCCTTCTCCGAGACCTCCACCGCGTCGTCGTTCACCGCGGCCTCCAGTTCGGCCAGCCGCTTGTTCCACCGGAACAGCTGCTCTTCCAGTTCCTCCCGGATGGTACCGAGCTGGACGCTGCTGAGATGGGTCCCGACGGTCATGTCACTTCCTCCCGCCGTCGCAGGCGGCGCAGTGGCGGGTGTGCGGGATGCTCCGCAGCCGCTCCAGCGCGATGAACCTCGCGCAACTGCCGCAGGTGCCGTAGACCCCGAAGTCCAGCCGCTCGATCGCCGCCTCGATCTCGGCGACGGCCGTCCTGGCGCGCTCGGCGCGCCCCCAGGCCAGCGGGACCGGCTCGTCCCCGGTCGGCCGCTCCGGCACCTGTCCGCCCTCGGTGAGGGACCTCCACTCCTCCCGCGCGGCGGTGAGCCGCTCGTGCAGGAGCCCGCGCAGCTCCTCCAGCTGCGCGGTGTGCCGCTGGTACTCGCCCAGCAGCCTGCTCGCCGATCTGATGTCACCCATGACGACACCGACTCCTTGCATGTCTCGCTGACGGATCGGGCCGGTCGCGGCCCGTCACCGTGAGATCCGATCCCGGCCGGCGGCGGGCGCGCGGAACCGCGCGAGACGCACAGCCGGGAGACCCCGGTCGAGGCCGCATGAGGCGGGCCCGACGGAGGTCTGGGAAGAAGGGCGGAAGAGGCTAGGGCAGCGGTGGGCTGCGCGGGGTGACGACCCGGCGGGCGCAGCGCCGGAAACCCGTCACCGGGCCGGCGCCCAGCAGGGCGAGCGGGAGCAGGACGAGGAGCGCGGCGGGTTCTCCCACGGCGGGCAGGGAACGCAGCTGTCCCGGCGTCGGCAGGTGCTCGGCCCCGCCCGCCAGCACCCTCGGGGCGGTCGACTGGTGCGTCCCGCCGGTGTGGGGGATCTGCAGGCTGGTCCCGGCCTCGGCGGAGAAGCGGCCGGTGGACCAGGAGGAGGGGGCGATCGCGTAGAAGAGGACCACGAAGACGAGGCCCACCACGGCCGCTAGGGCAGTGGGCCTGCGTGTGCCCCACCGCGGTTCCCTCATCGTCCTCTGACCATAGCTCAACTCCCCGCGAAAAGGGGCACTCCACGCAGGCCGCCGGGCTCCGGCGGCCTCGGCCGGACCCGGCACGCCCGATCGGACCCGGCGGTGCCGACCGGACCCGGCACGCCCGGCCGGACTCAGCGCACCCTGCCGGACCCGGCGGGGCCGCGGAGGGGGAGGGATCAGCCGGGGTAGTCGGTCTCCGCGAGGATGCGGTGGAGGATCTCGGCCGTCTCGGCCGGCTGTCCGGCCTCCACGCTCAGCCGGTTCATGACGTACCGGTAGCGCGAGGTGTCGGCCTCCTTGTCCAGGTAGACGGCGCCGGAGAGCTGCTCCAGGTAGACCACGTCGGGCAGTTCTCCCTCCGGGAAGCGCAGGATCGTGATCGGCCCGGAGGTCTCGGCGTGGCCGATGGCGCCGAACGGCATGATCTGGACGGTGACGTGGGGCAGTTCGGCGAGCTCGATGAGGCGCTCGATCTGGGCCCGCATCGTCGCGCGTCCCCCGACGAGGCGGCGCAGCGCCACCTCGTCGATGACCGCCCAGAACCTGGGCGGGTCGGGCCGGTGCAGCAGCCGCTGCCGCCGCATCCGCAGCGCGACCCGGCGCTCGATCTCCTCGGCCGGGGCGTCCCTGTGGCCGGAGCCGATCACCGCGCGGGCATAGTCCTCGGTCTGCAGCAGGCCGGGGACGAACTGGAGCTGGTAGGTGCGGATGACGCAGGCGGCCTGCTCCAGGTCGAGGTAGGCGTCGAACCAGTGGGGGACCGCGTCGCCGTACTCGTGCCACCAGCCCGGCGCGCCGGCCCGGACCGCCAGTGCGAGCAGGGTCTCCCGCTCGGCCTCGTCGGTGACGCCGTAGAGGGTGAGCAGGTCGGCCACGTCACGCTGCTTGAACCCGGTCCGGCCCAGTTCCAGCCGGCTGATCTTGGAGTCGGAGGCCCGGATCGCCCTGCCCGCCTCCTCGCGGGTGATCCCGCACGCCGTGCGGAGCCGGCGCAGGTGCGCGCCCACCACCATCCGCAGGACCGTGGGGCCCGCCTGCCCGTGACCGGAGGCGTGCTCCTCGGTGTGGTCGCCTACCGACGGAACTGTACGCAAGCCCGCTCCCTCCACGGCAAACCGCCCCACTCGACCGGGTCAAGTTTTCCACGTCCGCGCGGCCGCGTCAGCCGTACCGCACAGGATCGGGACGACCCGCACGAGCCGGGACCGCGGACCGGCGCCCGGGGCCGCGGCGGCACCGGTATCGGCGCACGCGCATCCGCCGAGGCCGCCGGTCGTTTATCCGCACATGGACGCGCCCCGGCACGCATGATGGGAGGACGTCCCCCGACCCCCTTGTGAGGTGCACGCGATGGCCGCCACCCCGGCCTGCCCGCCGTCCGTCCGGAACCTGGCCTATCCGGCCGGTTCCCTGGTGCTGCTCACCGGGCTGCCCGGCGCGGGCAAGAGCACCCTGCTGGACCGGCTGTACGGCCTGCGCGGCGACGAGACGGGGCCGGTGGCCGCAGGCGGCGCACAGGTGATCGACTCCCGCCAGTCCCGCGCCTGGTGGGCGCCCCGCCTCTCCTCGCTGCCCGTCCGGCTGCGCACCCCGGTCGTGCACACCACCCACATGGCCCGCATCGTCCGCGCCCTGCTCGCCGGTCACGCCGTCGTCGCGCACAGCCGGGGCACCTGGCCGCACATCCTGTACGGCCTGGCCTGGATCGCCCGCCTGAACGGCACCGGCCTGCACCTGGTCATGCTCGACGTCGAGCCCGAGACCGCCCGCGAGGGGCAGGTCACCCGGGGGCGGGTGGTGACCGGCCCGCTCTTCGCCCGGCACTGCCGCCGCTGGCGGATACTGGTCGCCCGGGCCCGTACCACCGGCTCCCTGCCTCCGGCGGCGAGCGTCACGATCCTGGACCGTCCCGCGGCCGATCTGCTCCGGGCCATCCGCTTCGACGGGCCCTGATCCCCGTTCCGGGCGGCACCGGCCCGCCCGGAACCCGTCCCCGTCCCGTCGGCCGCCACCGGCCCGCCCGCGGCCCGTCCCCGGTCCCGTCCCGTCGACCGGTACAGGTACCGCGGCACCGGCCGGTGATCCTCCCGGCGGGGAGGTTTCTCTCCGGCTGACAGTGGTATGGCCTTCTAACGGAAGCGACAAAAGCGACAATCGGGGAGAAAAGTCATGATCACCTTGGAGCAGATCAACACAGTGATCAACCAGACCGTCTATGACACCAACGGCGACAAGATCGGGGACGTCAAGCACGTCTACCTCGACGACGCCACCGGCCGCCCCGAGTGGCTCTGCGTGAAGACGGGCATGTTCGGCACCAAGGAGACCTTCGTCCCGACGCAGGCCGCGGACGTCGTCTCCGACCACATCGAGGTCTCCTTCGACAAGGACCGCATCAAGCACGCCCCCAACGTGGACGTGGACGCCGGCGGCCACCTGTCCGCCGAGGAGGAGCGCGAGCTGTACCGCTACTACGACATCGACTGGGAGCGTTCCTGGCAGGACGCCAACCGGCCGGGCGAGAGCGGCTGGGCGCACACCGGCGGCGAGCGCGAGCGCGAGCGCCTGGGCCTCACCGAGGACGAGCGCCGCGGCGCGGGCGGGACCCCGGGCGCGGACCTGCGCGGCGACGAGTCCCTCGGCCGCTCCGCGACGGGGCGCGACGACCTCTCCGGCGAAGAGTCCTTCGGCCGCCGCCGGGACGACGCGATGACCCGCTCGGAGGAGCGACTCCACGTCGGCACCGAGAGCCACGAGACCGGCCGGGCGCGGCTGCGCAAGTACGTGGTGACCGAGGAGCAGCAGGTGAACGTCCCGGTGAGCCACGAGGAGGTCCGCCTGGAGCGCGAGCCCATCACCGACGCCAACCGGGGCGACGCGCTGAGCGGACCGGAGCTCAGCGAGGACGAGCACGAGGTGACGCTGCACGAGGAGCGGGCGACGGTGGAGAAGGACACCGTCCCGGTCGAGCGGGTCCGCCTGACCAAGGACCGGGTCACCGACGAGGAGACGGTCTCGGAGCAGGTCCGCAAGGAGCGCATCGACTTCGAGGGCGACGAGGGCGACGAGCCCGGCACGGGCCGCCGCGGCCGGCCCTCCTACTGAGGCGCACCAGGCGGAGTCCTCACCCCTGGGCGGTCCCTCGCGCGACCCTCGCGGAGGACCGCCCCGGAGGTCCTCGCCGGCGCCCTCGCGATCGCAGGACCCTCCCGCAACGGCAGGACGCCCCCACGCAGCCGCGGCACGCCCGCACGATCGCAGGACCCTCCCGCAACGGCGGGGCGCCCTCACAGCGGCAGGACGCCACCCGGCTTCAGCGCTTTCATCGCGATCTGCGAGGTGAGCTTGTCCAGGCCGGGCAGGCGTCCCAGCCGCTCCAGGCGGAGCCGGCTGTACGCCTCCATGTCGGGCACCGCGACCCGCAGCACGTAGTCGGGGTGGCCGAACATGCGCAGGCACTCGACGACGTCGTCGATCTCCAGGACGGCGGCCTCGAAGGCGGTGACCGTCTCGGCGTCCTGGCCCTGCAGCTCCACGTAGGCGAGGACCTGGAAGCCCCGCCCCACCGCGGCCGGGTCGACCACGGCCCGGTAACCGGTGATCACCCCGGTCTCCTCCAGGTTCCGGACCCGGCGCAGGCAGGGGGAGGGTGTCAGGCGCACCCGGTCGGCCAGCTCCAGGTTGCTCAGCCGACCCTCCGCCTGCAGGTGGCTGAGAATTGCGCGATCTGTGGCGTCCATGGCGAATCATGCTAATAGAGGCGTGAGTCACCGCGAATATTGGCATCGGATTCCGGTCCCCCTGACATAACCTTGCCGCAATCCAAGCGGGGCCGACAGACGGGACCACCAGCATGACGATCTTCGCCGAGTCACGCGAGATCACTCCCGACGACCGGTACCTCCTCGACGAGGGCCAGGTCTTCATGACCGGCACGCAGGCACTGGTCCGGGTGATCCTCGACCAGATGCGCGCCGACCGCCGCGCCGGACTCGACACCGGGACGATGGTGTCCGGTTATCCCGGTTCCCCGCTCGGGGGCTTCGACCTGGAGCTGGCCCGCTCCCGCGCGCACGCCGAGCCGCTCGGCGTGGTGCACCGCCCCGGCCAGAACGAGGAGCTGGGCGCCACCGCCGTCTGGGGCAGCCAGCTCGTACCCACCCTCCCCCGCCCGCGCAAGGCCGGCGTGCTGGGCGTCTGGTACGGCAAGGCCCCCGGCGTGGACCGCGCGGCCGACGCCCTCCGGCACGGCAACTTCGTCGGCGCCCACCCGCTGGGCGGCCTGATCGCCCTCTGCGGCGACGACCCGACGTGCAAGTCCTCCACCCTGCCCTCCGCCACCGAGAGCGCGCTCGCGGCCCTCGGCATGCCGATCGTCCACCCCGGCAGCGTCCAGGAGCTGCTCGACCTGGGCCGCCACGCCATCGCGGCCTCGCGGGCGAGCGGCCTGTGGGTCGCGGTGAAGGCCGTCTCCAACGTCGTGGACGGCACCGCCACCGTGAGCGTCGGGCATGACCGGGTCGTCCCGGTCATGCCCGGCGCCGGCGACGGCAGCGGAAACGGCGCCGGATACGGCGTCGAATACGAGGGCAGGCCGTACCGGCACATGCCGAACGGCACGCTGCTCACCCCGTGGTCGCTGGAGATGGAGCGCACCCTGGTCGGCCCGCGCACGGAGCTGGCCCGCGCCTACGCCCGCGAGAACGGCCTCAACCGGATCACCGCCGACCCCGCGGGCGCCCGGTTCGGCATCGCCGCCTCCGGCACCGCCTACCACGACGTGCGCGAGGGCTTCCGCAAGCTCGGCATCACCCCCGAGGAGGCCGGCGTCCGGCTGCTGAAGATCGGCATGCTCTGGCCGCTGGAACCGGAGATCGTCCGGACCTTCGCCCGCGGCCTGGACGAGATCATGGTCGTGGAGGAGAAGGCGCCCCTGCTGGAGACCCTGATCAAGGACGTCCTGTACGGCACCGCGGACGCCCCGCGCGTCCTGGGCAAACTCGACGAGAACGGCGCCCGGCTGATCCCGCAGGCGGGCGGCGTGGACGCCGACCTGGCCGCCAAGGCGATCGCCTTCCGGCTGCGCCGCAGGGGCGTCGCCACCGAGCAGGACCCCTCCGACCTCGGCGACCGGGTGGCCCGGAGCCTGGCGGTGATCTCCCGTCCGGAGCCGCTGAAGCTGCTCGCCGCCCAGCGCACCCCGTTCTTCTGCTCCGGCTGCCCGCACAACCGCTCCACCGCCGTCCCGGACGGCGCGCCCGTCGGCGCGGGCATCGGCTGCCACACGATGGTGGTGCTCAACCCCGAGGGCAAGGGCACGCTCACCGGCCTGACCCAGATGGGCGGCGAGGGCACCCAGTGGATCGGCCAGGCGCCGTTCACCGACACCCCGCACATCTTCCAGAACCTCGGCGACGGCACCTTCCACCACTCCGGCTCGCTCGCGGTCCGGGCCGCGGTCGGCGCGGGCGTCAACATCACCTACAAGATCCTCTACAACAGCGCGGTCGCGATGACCGGCGGGCAGACCATCCAGCCGTCCCTGGCGGTGGCCGACCTGACCCGCTGGCTGGAGGTCGAGGGCGTGCGCCGGGTGATCGTCACCACCGACGAGCCCCGGCGCTACCGGGGCGTCAGGCTGGCGAAGATCGCCGAGGTGCGCGACCGGAGCGCTCTGGAGGACGCACAGCGCGAGCTGGCCGCGATCCCGGGCGTGACCGTGCTGGTCCACGACCAGCAGTGCGCCGCCGAGAAGCGCCGGCTGCGCAAGAAGGGCGCGCTGCCCGACCCGGCCCGGCGAGTGGTGATCAACCAGCGGGTCTGCGAGGGCTGCGGCGACTGCGCGAAGAAGTCGGAGTGCCTGTCGGTGCTGCCGGTGGAGACCGAGTTCGGCCGCAAGACCGAGATCCACCAGTCGTCCTGCAACAAGGACTACTCCTGCGTCGAGGGCGACTGCCCGTCCTTCCTGACGGTGGTGCCCGCGAAGGGGAAGGCGAAGCGGCGCGCCGTACCCGCTCCCCCGGCCCTGCCCGAGCCCGAGGCCCGCACCGGCGAGACCACCATCCGCCTGGTCGGCATCGGCGGCACCGGCGTGGTCTCGGTCGCCCAGATCCTCGGCACCGCCGCCCTCCTGGACGGCAAGCGGTCCCGGGGTCTCGACCAGACCGGCCTGGCGCAGAAGGGCGGCACCGTCGTCTCCGACATCGTCATCTACGGCGGCGGGGACTCCGGAGAGGGCGGGGAGGACGGGGAGAGGTCCGGCCGGGCGAGCGCGGCCAGCGTGGACGCCTACCTGGCGCTGGACCTGATCGGCGCCACCGACCCCCGCCACCTGCGCGCCGCCGACCGCGACCGGACCGTGGCCGTGGTCTCCACCAGCCTGGTCCCGACCGGCTCCATGGTGCTCGACCCGGCGACGAACCTGACCGACACCGCCTCGCCGATCGGCGCGCTGGAGGCGCGGACCCGCCGTGAGCTGAACGTCTACCTCGACGCCGAGCAGGTCGCCCAGGCGCTGTTCGGCGACCACATGCCGGCCAACACCATCGTGGTCGGCGCGGCCTGGCAGCGCGGGCTCATCCCGCTCAGCCTCCAGGCGATCGAGCGGGCCATCCGGACGGGCGGCGGCCGGTCGGCCGAGAAGACCGTGGCCGCCTTCCACTGGGGGCCGGGCGGTCGTCGCCGACC
>NZ_CDRNDK010000155.1:0-13158 GCF_977012225.1 Planomonospora algeriensis
GCGCGCGACGCAGCCGCGCGTGAGGCCGCCGCCGATCTGCCCGCCCCCGGTGCGGTGATCCCCAAGGACCCCGCCCGGCTGGCCCGCGCCCTGACCGACACCACCGCGCGGCTCCGGCGGGCCGTGGACGACTGGATCCGCGACGGAGACCCCGCCCGGGGACGGGCTCCCGAGCCGGTGGTGCTGCTGGCCCTGCACCAGCAGCGCGTCTACCGATACCTGGCCCGCAACCCGGAGGTCGCCTCCCGCACCTATCCGAAGCTGTCGAAGGCCCTGGCCGGAGAGGCGAGGGACAACGTGACGGCCGGCCGGAACCTGCTCTCCCTGGTCCACCCCGTCAGCAGGCCCGCGAGGTTCCGCGTCCGGGAGCCCGAACCCGCCGACGTCCTGCTCGAGCACTTCCGGCACGCCGAGCGCCGGTTCGGCGTCGACTGGGAGGTGCTGGCGGCGGTGATGTTCGTCGAGACGAAGTTCGGCCGCGTGCGCTCGCCCAGCCACACGGGAGCCAAGGGACCCATGCAGTTCATGCCGGGGACCTGGGCCGCCTACGGCATGGGCGGCGATGTCCACGACACCCGGGACGCCCTGCTCGCCGCGGCCAACTACCTGCGCGCCTCGGGCGCGCCGCGCGACTACCGGCGCGCGCTCTACGCCTACAACCACTCCTGGGCGTACGTCGACGCGGTGCGGCTGCACGCGCGCCAGATCAAGCGCGACATCCGGAACTACTACGCCTACTACAACTGGCAGGTGTTCGTGGTCACCACCCGCGGCGACCGCCGCCTCACCGGCCCCTGACCGCGCGTCCCGGCGGTCTCCCTCCGGCGGGCGGCGGGCCGCTGCTCCCGGCAACGGGCCGAGTGCCGCCGACAACGGGCCGAGTGCCGCCGGGAACGGGCCGGGTGGCCCTAAGGAGGAGCCCTCAGGACCTCCGCGGGTGCCGGGAAGGCGAACCGCGAGGACGTCGTGTCCCGCGCGGACCCACGCGCCGCCCAGCGTCGTGGCCATCGCGCCCGTACCGACGATTCCGATGCGCATGATGCGGCTACTGTCCCCGGATCGTCAGCGATCCGGTGTGCTCCGGGGGATCCGGTGTGCTCCGAAGCGCCCCGGGAGGGGGCACCGGTCCGTGACGTTAGGCGGTCCGATGCGCACCGCACGGTGTGCGTCGGACCGGACAGGATGGGGGCATGGAGAAGTCGCCCGGCCCGCCGGGGTCCGCCTACACCGCCGACTGCCAGGCGCGCCTCGCGTTCGAGGTGCTCGCGAACCGCTGGGACGGCGTCGTGGTCTACACGCTCGGCGAGGCCGACCCGATGCGGCCGCGGGCGCTGGTCACCCGGATCGGCGGCATCAGCCCCAAGGTCCTCAACGAGACGCTGCGACGGCTGGAGTACAACGGCCTGTCCGGCAGTTCGGTGAGCACGTCCTGCTGGTTGCGGCGCAGGTAGGCGGGGGCGATGGCCTTGCGGAAGGCCCGCGCTCCGGCGGCGGCGCCGCTGCCGCGGAGACTCGCGGCCAGCTCCGGCTGCAGGTAGGAGACCAGGACGCGGAACTCCTCCACCCGGTTCTCCATCGGTGTCCCGGTCAGGAAGAGCACCCGTTCGGCGTGCCGGCACCACTGGGCGACGGCTCTGGAGCGCCGGCTCTGCGGGTTCTTGACGTAGTGCGCCTCGTCGACCACGAGCATGCCGACCTCGACGGCGCCCGGCGCCTTCATCCGGTAGAGGCTGTCGAGGGTGACCACGGCCACGCCGCCCTGCCGTACCCATTCCTCCTCGGCCGCCGAACGGTCGGTTCCGTGCAGCGGGTGAACGCTCAGGGTGCTGCGTGAACGGAGTTCGCGCAGCCAGTTGATCAGAACGCTGGTGGGGCAGACCACCAGGAAATGAGTTCTCCCCTCCGCCTTGAGATGCGCCAGAGCGGCGATGGCCTCGATCGACTTGCCCAGGCCCAGCTCGGCCCGGGCCAGTCCGGCGCGGAGCGCGCCGAGCGCCCCTTCGGCCTCCTTCCGGGCCCGGGCGTACTCGCCGAGCAGGGCGCGCGCGTCTCCGAGCAGGCGGTGCGCGTCCTGGCAGAGGACGTCCGCCTCCTTGGCCGGGAGCCGCCCGCCCTCCGGTTCGGTCACGCTCACGCCCCCGTCTCGCCGGACCGGATCGATGAATCGCGGGGCAAGGCCCGGTAAGGCCCGGCCGATCATCAATCTACCCGGGAAGTCCCGGAGAAGCGCTCCAGGCGGCGTCGCCGGACGGTTCCTTCCCGCGTGTCCGCGCCGAGAGGCATCATGTCCACGTCAGTCGCCGCGCCCGCAGCGGGGACGGCGGAGAGAAGGGTTTCCCATGTCCGACCAGACGCTCACGGACGAACTGCACGAGGCCGAGCGGCGCCTGCAGGCGGCGCAGCTCGCCGGAGACGTCGGGGAGCTGGACCGGCTGCTCCACGAGCGGCTCGTCTTCACCGGCCCGCCGGACGGCGCCTGCGTCACCGACGCCAAGCAGCTCGACCTGGACAACCATCGCTCGCGGACGCAGGTCATGACGGAGGTCGTCCAGGAGGACCTCACCGTGCTCGTCGAGGGGCGGACCGGCGTGACCTGTTTCCTGGGCAGGCTGGCGGGCACGTTCGCGGGCGAGCCGTTCGCCGGGCGGATGCGCTACACCCGGACCTGGGTCCACGACGACGAGTACGGCTGGCGCGTCCTGGCCGCCCACGCCGGTCCCGCCTGACGGTCCGGTGCCGATCGCCTGACAGCTCCGGTCCCGGCTTCCCCGTCGGTCCCGGCCGGACGTAAAAGCCGAATCCACACAAAGTGATCAGACCGAGGGGTGGGCGGCGGGCGGGGAGGCGGGCCTCCGACGGCTCTGGATGAGCGTCAGCCCCGGCCGAGCACGAGGGCCCGGACGGCCTGCCTCGCCCGCGCCTCGCCGTACTCCCCGGCCAGGGCCGTCATGTGCTCGGCCGCCAGCGGGGCGAGCAGCGCGTGCGCGAGCGGGTCGCGTCGCATCCCGGACGGATCTCGGCGAGCAGGATCGCCGCGTGCAGACGCCAGAACCGGTAGGCGCCGATCCGGTAGCGCGCGCCGGGGCTGGCGGTCTCGGACATGCGGACCAGGTCGAGATGGTCCAGCAGGTAGTCGAGGTAGGCGTCCACGAAGGCGGAGAGCCGCTCGGCGGCCGGGGCGCCGGGGCCCAGCGGAGGCGGACCGGACAGGACGGCCTCCTGCAGCTCGCGCTCGCGCTCGTCGAGCAGGGCCGCGGCCAGTCCCGACTTGTCGCCGAACCGGCGGAACAGCGTGCCCTTCCCGACCCCGGCCTCGGCGGCGACCGCGTCCATCGAGACACCGTCCACCCCCCTCTCCCGGAACAGCCTCGCCGCCGCCGACAGCACCTTCAGCCGGTTGCGCGCGGCGTCCGCCCGCTCCTTCGGCGTCTCTCCCAGCAGCGTCCGCAGCGGCTCGCTTGACGAAACGGACTGCGGTCCGGTAATTTTCGGGTCGTTCACACAAACGGACTATAGTCCACTTGACTTCGGAGGTCGACATGACCGCACTGATCAGCCGCGACGAGCTGAAGGCCGCGATCGAGGCGGGCACCGTCACCGTCGTGGACGCCCTCGGGGGCGCCTACTACGAACAGCAGCACCTGCCCGGGGCGGTCGCCCTGGTGGAGGGCGAGGTCGCCGTCCGCGCCGCCGAGCTGCTCCCCGACCGGGACGCCGCCATCGTCACCTACTGCTCCAACCCCGCCTGCGGCAACAGCGAGGCGGTCGCCCGGCGCCTGTCCGCTCTCGGCTACACCGACGTGCGCAAGTACCGGGAGGGCATCCAGGACTGGGTCGAGGCGGGTCTCCCCGTCGAGACGGGCCTGCCCGCCGAGCGCGCGGGGGCGTGAGGGGAGACCGCACCCGCCGCCACTCACAGCTCGGACAGCAGACGCTCCGTCTCTCGGGTGGGCCGTACCCCCATCGCGCACAGCGCCTGCGCAGGAGCGTCGCCGCCTCACCCGCCCGGTCCCGGTGGCCGAGCTCCAGCTGGAGGCGGATGAGGCGGCGCCAGGCCTCCTCCGGGTCCGGGTCCAGGGCGACGGCCCGCTCCAGGACGTCGAGCGCGGCCTGCGGGTCTGCGGGCGCCCGGAGCTCGGCGAGCCGGACGAGCACGTCGGTCTGGACCCGCCGCTGCCCGCTGCGCCGGTCGTCGAGCCACTCGCGGGCGAGCCCGTCGGCCAGCGCCCCGCGGCAGAGCCGGGCGGCGCAGTCCAGGGCGTCGATCCGCGACCTGTCGTCGGCGGCCGTGCCCGCCTCCCCGACCACGGCCTCGAAGTCCCACAGGTCCACCGCGACCATGGCCGGGTCGATGCGGTAGGTCCCGCCGTCCCCGGTGATGAACGGGGAGTCCCGGCGGCCCCGGTCCGCTCCGTCGGTGGCTGCCCGCAGCGCGTCGCGCAGGCTCCGCAGGGTGTCGTGGACGCACGCGTCCGCCTCCGTGCCCGGCCACAGGGCGGTACGGATCTCCCCCGTCCGCAGTCCCTGCGGGTGGAGGGCGAGCAGGACGAGCAGGAGCAGCCGGGGACCGTCCACGGGCACCGCCCCGGGGCGGCCCTTCGCCTGGACGACCGGCCGCCCGAGGATCGAGAGGCGTACGGGCTCCGGCCCCTCCCAGACGGGCAGCCCGTCCGCATCCGCCCGTCCCCCGGCGGAGCCGCGGGCACCGCGCCCGCCGGAGGCACCGGAGGCACCGGAGGCACCGGGGACGCCGCCCGCGTCCGCCCCGCCGCGGTTCCCGTCTCCCTCCTCGTCATCCTCGTCATCCTCGTCGAGTCCGTTCCCGACGCGGCCGTCACCGTCCCCGGCGGCCGCCTCGGCGAGCAGGCGCAGGCAGTCGCCCCCGTCACCGGCGGAGAACCCGAAGAGCCGGGCACCGAGCAGTTCCTCGGCCTTCGACCCCCTCGCCTCGCCGATCCGGCCGTCCTGCCCGACCTCGCAGGTGGTCCCCGGCGGCCAGTCGCCCAGCAGCAGCGCCCCGGTGCCGGTCCGCGCGGAGGGGGCCAGCAGCGCGGCCACGTCCCAGTCGAAGATCTCCTCGGTCACCGACGCGACGAGCAGGACGACGGGCAGCACCTCGCCCGGATCGCGCTCCCGGAGCTCCGCGACGTCGGCGGCGCCGTACTCGATCAGCATCCGGCGCCTGCTGAAGTGCGCCTCGGTGAACCGGTCGACCGCCGCGTCGGCCGACTCGACGACCGTCAGCCCCGGTACGGCTCCCGCCGAGGCCTCCCATCCACTCCCGGCGGGCCCGAACAGCTCCCGCGCATCCGCCGTACGGATGACGACCTCGGCGCGGAAGCGCCCGGCCTGCCGCAGCAGGTCCAGGACGATCGCGCGGGCGGACCGGACCGCCCCCGGCCCCGTGAGCCCCAGGCTCAGTCCGGCGAGCTCGACCTCGACGCCGGTCCGGTCGTCACGGTGACCGGCGAGCAGCCGGTCCGGCACGTCGAGGGAGAACGCCTCCCGCACCAGATCGGCGTCGCACGGCAGCGCCTCGCCTCTGTCCGCGTAGGTCCGCAGATGGGCCCGGCGCAACGCGCCGACGACGGGAGCGGGCTCCGGCTCCTCCTCCGGCCCTCCCCCGCTCCCCGCCCCGACTCCAGCTCCGGCTCCGGCCCCGGCTCCAGCTCCAGTTCCCGCCCCGGCTCCGGTTCCGGCTTCCGGTCCGATCAAGGTCGGCGGGAGGATCCTCCGGCGACGGTGGCGGTGGAAGCGCGCGGTGGCGTAGGCGGTGCTGACGCCGGCGGCGAACGTCGCAGAGACCGCTCCACCCGACGGGGTCTCCACGACGAGCACTCCGGGCGACGCGGGCTCCGGCGCGGAGACCGGAACCGTCGTCCCCCCGGAGAACGGGACCGACGCCCCCTCGGCGGCCGGAGCCTGCGGGATACGGGTTCCGGAGAACGGGACCGGCGGGACCCGCGTCACCCCGGAGACCGGCGCCCCCTCGGCGGCCGGGGCCTGGGGGATCCGGTCTCCGGAGAGCGGGACCGGCGTCCCCGCGGCGGCCGGGGCCTGCGGGACGCGGGTTCCGGCCGCCGGTGGCAGGCCGCCCGGATCGGTCGCGTCCTTCTCCAGGGTGATCCTTCTCATCGGAGCCGTAGGCCACGAGTCACCGGCGGCGGCCACCACGATCGTCGAGGGCTCCCGGCGTCCGGTCGGCTGCGGACCGGGTGGCGGAGCCGTGGAGAGCATGCCGACCAGCCGCTCCGCGACGGCCCTCAGCGGCCCGAGCAGCGGAAGGCCGATCTCCACGCCCCGGGCCGCGACGGCGACCTCGGCGAGCAGCGCGACCGTGAACGCCGCCCACAGCAACCAGCCCCCGCCGGTCAGGACCGTGTACGGCAGGCCGTCCGGGAGCGGGCCCGCGAGCATCCGCCGGACCTCCTCCCAGGACGGGGCCTCCTGTGGAATCCGCAGGATCCACGAGGGCGGCGGCGGACCTCCCAGGCGGACCAGCAGCACCGGGATCCCCAGCTCGACCACCGAGAGCAGCGCGACCACCCCGAGAAAACGCGCCATGCGCACGACCGCCCGCGCCACCGCGCGGTCGGCGGTCCCCAGGGCCTTTCTCATCGCGACGTCCCCGCGCGGTCGGCGGCCCCCGGGGCCTTTCTCATCGCGGTGTCCCCGCCACCCGGCGCTGCGCCGTCACCGAGGCCCTGCCGGAGACCTCGAAGGCGCCCACCCCGGCCAGGCCGAGGACCCGGGGCGGCTGGACCACCCGGACGACGACCGTCACCGTGTCGCCGGAGACGTCCACCGTGGCGCTGTCGGAGGTCTCCGCGACATAGGCCAGCGCGGCACTCCGGGCGCGGCCCGGATCGAGCCGCACCTCCCCGTCGCGGCGGTAGGCGCCGAAGTCGAGCTGCCGGGCCCCCGACCGCGCGGCCTCGTACGCCTCGTTGACCGCCCGCACCCGGGCCGCGAGCACCAGGCCCCCGTCCACGACGATCCCGGCCAGCAGCAGAAGCGCCCCGACGACTCCCGCCGCGAACCCGTTCATCGCGACCTCCAGGAGTGGACCGGCGCGGTGAAGGTCGAGGTGAGGTCCGCCCCGCCCGGAAGGTGCGCCATCGCGACGTCCGCCAGCCGTACCCGGCAGGTGACGGTCACACTGACGGCGCCGCCCGGCCGGCGAAGCGCGGCCGGGGACGGCGCGCGTCCGTGCCGACCTGGGACGAGATCATGTTCGGCGCCCGGCGCCCCGACTGACCGGAGAACCGCCCGGCGCCCCGGGGATGTCCGGGGACGTCCGGGGACGTCCGGGGACGTCCGGGGACGCCTCGGAGGTTTCCCGGAGACGCACGAACGCTCCGGGCCGCAGGAACGCGCCGGGTCACCGGCCTGAAGGCGGGGAGCCCACCGCGGGCGCCGGGTGGAGAGCCCTCAGTCGGAGGCGACGAACGGCGCGAGCCAGTCGGGCGTCACCTCCGAGACGAAGGCGACGCCCTCCTCCTCTCCGACGTCCAGCGCCTCGTACCCCCCGCTCCCCGCTCCGACTCCGGCGACCACGGTCAGCAGACCCGCTCTGCGCTGGAACCAGGTCTGGCTGAGCGTCCAGCCCACGACGGCACGCCGTTCCACCACCGCCTGCGAGCGGCGCAGCGACCCCGACCGCACCGACAGGCGGGAACCGTCGTAGGCGTGCCCGAGCGAACGGTAGCGGTCCAGGCCGAGCGGGATGCCGAGCAGCGCGAGCGCCAGCGCCGCCGCCACCAGCCCCCACCAGGGGCCGGACCAGGTCAGCGCGGCCGCCGAGGCGAACGCCGCGACCACGAGCCACGGGAAGACGGCCCGGAACAGCCTGCGCCGGCGTGCCGCCGGGGGATGCGCCCGCAGGCCGGTCGTGATCGGGCCGATCCCCTCCCCCACCACGTCGAGCGCGACCGCGCGGGGCACCACGGGCAGGAGCTGGCCGCGGGTCTGCGAGTCCCCCAGCCCGGTCACGATGGCCCATGCCCTGGCCATCCCCGTCCTGCGCTCGACCAGGCCCTCGACCAGCTCGAACCCGCGCACCCTGCGCCGTTCCAGCGACACGCTCCGGCGGGTGATCAGGCCCCGCTCCGCGATGAGGTAGCCGTCCCGGGCGCGCAGAGTGAAGTCCCAGTTGAACACGGCGTACATCACCACGCCGATGACCGGCGTGACGAACACCAGCAGCACCACGGCGGCGATCAGCAGGGGACGGTGCCCCCACAGCCACTCCGCCGCGCTCCACATGACCCGCCGGTCGACGCCGAGCTCCCCTCCCCACTGGAACGCGGCGCCCACGGCGCCGGCCACCAGCGCGAAGGGGGTGAGCAGGTACGCCCCCGAGAGGGGACCGTAGGCGAGCCATCTGCGCGGCACCACGAAGAAGACCCGCTCCGGGGTCGTCTCGCCGACCTCGTGGCGGAGCGAGGAGGAGGCGTCGGAGCCCGCCGCCGGAAGCCCCGCGAGGACTCCTTCACCCGCCCCCGCACCGCCGTGTCCCACCGTGCCGGAGCCCGCCGTGCCGGGGCCCGGGAGGCCGGCGGTCGCGGGCGCGGTCCTGGCGCGCCGCGCCAGGCGGGCCCGGGCGTGCCAGAGCAGTACGGCCTTGAGCCGCTCCGCCTCGGCCTCGGTCACCCCGTCGAGCTCCCCCTCCTGCTTCTCGTCGCCGCCCGCGCCGGTGTCGATCCGCAGGACGGCGATGCCCAGCAGGCGGTGCAGTGGCGGGTGGCTGACGTCGACGCCGCGGATCCGCTCCAGCGGGATCGTCCGTACCGACCGGCTGACCAGCGCCCGGGTGAGCTCCAGCCGGTCGCCGACGACCTGGTAGGTGAAGGTCGCCCAGCGGACGACGGAGTAGACGACCGAGCCGACGACGCCGAGCGACGCCCAGACGAACGAACCGGACGAGAAGCCTCCGATGAACAGGACGCCGACCAGGGGCAGGAAGAGCGAGGGCAGCATCCGGATCGGATCGGTCAGCAGCACTTTCGGGCTCAGCCGCAACGCCGGGGTGACCGGCGGCGGCCCTCCGTGGCCGGGCGGGGCGGAGTCCGGCGGGACGGAACCGGGCGGGGCGGAGCCGACCGGTCCGCGATCGGGGCGCTCGGCCCCCGGAGACCCGGGGTCCGCAGGCCCGGAGCCCCGCGCTTCGTCTCCCGGCGTGGAGTCCGGCCGTACGGAATCCGGCGGTTCGACGCCCTCGGAAACGGGGTTCGCAGGCCGGGGGTCCGCGGGCCCGGGGTCCGGCAGGGGCGAGGGTCCGGTCACGTCGCGTCGTCCCTCAGTTCCTCGGCTCTGCGCGCGAGTGCCTCGGCGAGCCCCGCGGCCACCCCGTAGTCGAGGCCCTTGATCGTGGACGACCCCGCGTGGGAGGCCGTACGGATCTCGACCGTGGCCAGGCCGAGCACGCGCTCGAACCAGCCCTGGGCCTTGTCCACCGTCTGGATCCGGCTGACCGGGACGAACACCCAGTCCCGGTTGAGCCATCCGGAGCGCGCGTAGACCACGTCCCCGGTGAGCTCCCAGCGGTGCACCGCGTAGCGCCAGACGGACTCGGTGACGGTCAGCAGCGTGAGGCCCACTCCGACCATCCACGGGAGGAACCCGATCTCGTCCGCGACCCAGCCGGGCAGCCAGGACCAGCGGGCGTCCCCGATCCAGCCGGCCAGCAGGACGGAACCGGCGACCAGGAGCACCGTCCAGACCGTCCCCTCCATCAGCCACAACGCGATCGCCTTGCGGGAGACGCGGTTGGCGGGGTCCCTCAGGGGGACCCGTCCGGGCCCCGGCGCCGGCAGGAGGCGGCCGCCGGCCTGGCCTGACGACTCCGTCACGTCCGTGACATCCCCGTTCGTATCGGTTTGGTCGCTCACAACGCCAGCCTAGACGGTCGCGTTCCGGCAGACGGAGTGCCGTACCGGCACTCTCGCAGTGGTCCCTCCGCGGCCCTCCCAGCGGCCCTCCCAGCCGCCCTCTCAACGGCCCTCTCAGCGATCCGTCAGCGATCCGTCAGCACCTCTCCGGCCGCCCTCCCGGTCATCCCCTCGGCCGTCAGCGCGGGCTCAGGAAAGTGTCAGTGGCGACCGTCACTCTGGGAGGGCACACGACGAAGGGAACCGATCATGCAGCATGCCATCCGGGCGGAGGGCCTGGTGAAACGCTACGGGGAGACCCGCGCGCTCGACGGAGTCGATCTCGTGGTCCCTCAAGGGCGCCTGCTGGGCGTCCTGGGGCCGAACGGGGCGGGCAAGACCACCGCGGTGCGGATCCTGGCGACGCTCCTCCGCCCCGACGAGGGCCGGGCCACCGTCGGGGGGTTCGACGTGGTGCGCCAGGCCCACCAGGTGCGCTCGCTCATCGGCCTCACGGGGCAGTACGCCGCGGTGGACGAGATGCTCACCGGCGTGGAGAACCTGGTCATGATCGGCCGGCTCCTCGGCATGTCGAGGGCCGACTCCCGGCGGCGGCCGCCGAACTGCTGGAGCGGTTCGCCCTCTCCGACGCGGGCGGCCGGGCCACCAAGACCTACTCGGGCGGCATGCGCCGCCGCCTGGACCTGGCGGCGAGCCTGGTCGGGCGGCCCCAGGTGCTCTTCCTCGACGAACCCACCACCGGCCTCGACCCCCGCAGCCGGACGGAGCTGTGGAGCGTCGTGCGCGGGCTGATGGCCGACGGGGTGTCGGTTCTGCTCACCACCCAGTACCTCGAGGAGGCCGACCAGCTCGCCGACGACATCGTGGTCTTCGACCACGGCAGGGTGATCGCCTCGGGCACCTCCGACGAGCTGAAGGCGACCACCGGCGCGCAGATCCTCGAGGTCCGGCCGCTCAAGCCCACCGACCTCGACCTGGTCTCCCAGGTCGTCGCCGACGTCATCGGCGAGGCCCCCGACCTGACCGGCGGCAGGGCCACCGCCTCGGTGCACGACCCGGCGGTCGTGCCCGCGGTCGTCCGCCGCCTCGACGACCTGGGCGTCGTCGCCACCGAGCTGGCGCTGCGCAAGTCCAGCCTGGATGAGGTGTTCCTGGCCCTCACCGGCCACCGGGCCGAAGAGGACCCCGCCGCGGAGAAGGAAGCCACGCAGAAGGAAGAGGTCCCGGCATGACCGCGATGACGACGACCGCGGCGCCGGCGGCGGTCCCGGCCGGGCACGTCGGCCCGCTGGCCACGCTCCGGCAGACGATGACGCTGGCCTGGCGCAGCCTGGTCCAGGTCAAGCACAACCCCTGGGAGCTGCTCGACCTGAGCATCCAGCCCATCATGTTCCTGCTGCTGTTCACCTACGTGTTCGGCGGCGCGATCTCCGGTTCGACGGGCGATTACCTGCAGTTCGCCCTGCCGGGCCTCCTCGTGCAGAACGCCCTGTTCTACACGCTGTCCACCGCGATCGGGCTGAACACCGACATCACCAAGGGCGTCTTCGACCGGCTCAGGAGCCTGCCGATCGCGCGGACCGCACCGCTGTCCGGCCGGATCATCGCCGACACGGCCAAGCAGGTGTGGGCCTTCGCACTGCTCGTCGGCTTCGGCATGATCCTGGGGTTCCGGGTCGAGACGAGCGTGATCGGCCTGCTGGGCGCCCTGGCGCTGCTGGTGGTGGTCGCCCTGGCCATGTCGTGGATGTCGGTGCTGATCGGGCTCAAGGCCTCCAGCCCTGAGAAGGTGCAGATGATCGCCTTCTCCACCATGATGCCGCTGACGTTCACCAGCAGCGCGCTGGTGCCGTCGCAGACCTTCCCCGAGTGGCTGAAGGTCTGGTCCGACATCAACCCGGTCACGCACCTGGCCGACGCCATCCGCGGCCTGCTGATCGGCGGCGAGGTCGCCACGGCCTCGATGGTCTCCCTGCTCTGGGCGGCCGGGTTCGCCGTGGTCTTCGCGCCCCTGGCGATCCGGGCCTTCCGCGTCCGGGTGTGAGGTGTTCCCGCCGCGGGGCCGGACGCCGGATCCGGGAAAGGGGACCGGATCCCTATCGGGAAGCCGCCTGGGAGTGCGGCGGCAGCCGGCCCGCCAGGGAGACGACGTCCTCACGGGACAGCGCGCGGCCGCGCTCGTAGTGGAGGGAGAACCCCTCCTCGCCGAGCGCGGCCCTCGCGCGTCCGGTGATCCGCACGTGGTCGAAGTCGACCACCGCCTCGACGCCCCGGACGGTCGCGGCCCCGCCGAGCAGTGCCGCCGCGCCGGCCGGGTCGCCCTCCGACAGGACCAGTCCCGCCAGGCCGATCAGCGCCATGCCGAGCGCGCCCGCGTCCGTCGAGCCCGCCGCCTGCTCCAGCGCCGCCCCCAGCAGGCGGCGGGCCCGGACGAGATCCCCCTCCTGCTCGGCCAGCAGGCCGAGCGAGATGCCGATCACCGCTCTGACCTGCGCCGGCATGCTGGGTTCGGAATCCACCACCCGCAAGGCCTCGGCGTAGCAGCGCCTGGCCTCGGCGAAGTCACCGGCCTCGCGGGCGAAGTCCCCTCGGGCGGCGAGCAGGGACATCCCGCCGACCCGGTCGCCGCTGCGCAGGGCGAAGCGGAGCGACTCCTCCAGTAGTTCCCCGGCCGTCGCCCGGTCGCCCGTCAGGTTGAGCGCGAACGCGAGCCTGCCCCGCATGTAGGCGAGCTCGTCGACCGCGGTGATCTCCTCCAGCACCGCGATGGCCTCGCGCAGCTTCTCCAGCCCCCGCTCCGGCTCACCGCGCAGGAAGTCCAGCTCGCCCAGTACGGCCAGCGCGTTACCGATGCCCCAGCGTTCGCCGAGCCGGCGGAAACCGTCCAGGCAGGCCGTCATCTCCGCCTCGCAGGCGCCGATCCGGCCGGCGGCGAGCTGCTCGGCCCCGAGGAACAGGTGGATCAGGGCCCTCACCCACGGGTCGGGGTGGACGGACATCTCGTCGAGGTGCCCGTCGTCCGGGCGGGCGCCCAGGAAGAGGGCGACGATCGGGCCCGCCAGTGCGATCAGCGGATGCCAGGGCGGCGGGACCTCCTCCCTGGCCAGCCGGATCGCCTCGGTCAGTTCGGCCCGCGCGGCGTCGAGGCGCCCCCCGCGCCGACCGCGTTGATCCCGTACACCGCCCGGGCGAGAGCGAGCGGCCCGGGAGCGCGCCGCCCGCCCTTGCCGAGCACCTCGCGGCCCGGTGGGCGCCTCGGTCCGGTGCC
>NZ_CDRNDK010000156.1:0-13069 GCF_977012225.1 Planomonospora algeriensis
CGGCGGCGAGAGGTGCGCGGCGCCCGGAACCGGGACGGTCGGAGCTGCTCTTGTCGGCCACGGCCAGAGCCTAACGCCGGGGCCTCCCGCGCGGCACGCTCCGGCGAGGGGCGTTCCGCCGGACTCCCCGCCGGACTCCGCCGTGCCCTCCGCGGCCCGTACGCGGCCCGCATGTGAACCGGGTCGTCCCGGGCCGCACCCGCCGTGCCCGCCGCGACCCGGGTCGTCCCGCTTGTGACCGAGGGCGGACCGTACGTAGACTCGGCGGCGGCGGACTCCCCCGCCGAACCTCCTCGATCGGGCACCCACGCCGCCCGTGCTCCACGGAGGCAAAGGGGACTCATGCGCCTCGGGAGGCCGCAGGTCTCGTGCGCCGACCGACGTCGCGGCGGGCCGACCGGCAGGCGTGGGCTGCGGGTGGCCGTGCGCCGCGAGCGGAGCCAGCATGACCAGCAAGAAGCAGCTCAAGATCCGGATCCGGGCGCGGATGGCCAAGACCGGCGAGAGCTACACCGCCGCCCGCCGGCATGTCGTCGACCGGCCCGAGCCCGTGACCGACGGCGCCTGGACCTTCCACGGCGGACGCCACCCGGGCAGCGCGGCCATCGCCGCGGTCCTCGCCAACCAGGGCGTCGCCGTCAGCGAGCCGATGGTCTTCCTCGCCGGAGGCGGCATCGGCGCCGGGTACATCCTGTGGGAGTTCAAGCACGACGACAGCCGCCACCTCACGCTCGGCTTCCGCAACCAGTGGCAGTACCACGACCGCTGGACGGCCAAGACCCTGGACCGGCTCGGCGTCGGCTTCACCGCGCACACCACCTCGGGGACCAAGGGCGCGGCCGCCCGGCTCGCCGGGGAACTGGACGCCGGGCGGCCCTGCATCGTGCTGCCCGACCGCTACCACGTCGGCTACTGGGGTCTCCCGGAGAGCCTGGACGGGTACGGCGGGCACCCGGTGGTCGTCTACCGGAGCGACGGTGAGGACGTGCTCGTCGACGACCGGGGAACGGCCCCGATCAGGGTGCCGCGGACGCGGATGGACGCCGCCCGGGCCCGCGTGTCGTCCTACCAGAACGTCATGCACGTCCTGGACCCCGACGGTCCCGCCGGGATCGACGCCGAGCGGCTGGCCTGGGCCGCGCTGGAGGGGCTGCGCGACGCCGCCGAGCACCTGAGCGCGGCCTCCGAGTCGTTCTCGCTCCCGGCCTGGCGCAAGTGGTCGCGGATGATGGTCGACCGCCGCAACGCCAAGGGCTGGCCGAAGGTGTTCGCCGACGGGCGCGGGCTGGCGGGGGCCCTGCTGTCGATGTGGGAGGGCGTGGAACCCGTCGGCACGGACGGCGGCAACCTCCGCGACCTGTTCGCCGACGGGCTGGAGGAGGCCGGCGCGCTGCTGGACCTGCCGCTCGCGGACCTGGCGGAGGAGTTCCGCCGGATCCACGGGCTCTGGCACGGCCTGGCCGAGGCGGCCTTCCCGCTCGACGTCCCGGAGTTCGCCCGCATGCGCGCGCTCACCGCCCGGATCCGCGAGTCGCTGCTGGCGGAGGGCACGGCGGGCGGCGGCTCGGGAGCGGACGCGGGGACGGCCGCGGGGGGAGGACCCGCGGGCGACCGCGGGGGGGAGCGGGAGCGGTGATGCCGCAGGACGCGGTGGACGGAGCCGCGGAGCTGCGGGAGCTGCGGGCCGCGGTGGACCGGGCCTCGCCGGTCGAGGACCACGAGGCCCTCTTCGCCGAGCTGAGCACGCGCCTCGCCGGGATCCACCGGGCGGAGAGCGAGGCGGTCGCGGCCCTGCGGGACCTGCTCCGGCAGCCGGGCCGGGGATGAGGTCCCCGCGGTGAGGGCGGGGTCCTCTGGCATGCTGGGCGGATGCTCGCTCTCATCCGCTACTCGGTGCCGCCCGCGCGCACCGGGGAGTTCTTGACCCAGGCGCACGACATCGTGGACACGCTGGCCGCGCAGCCGGGCTACGTGCGCGGCCGCGTGGCCAGATCGGTGGACGAACCGGACCTGTGGGCGCTGGTCAGCGAGTGGGAGGGGGCGGGGTTCTACCGGCGGGCCCTCGGCGCGGCGCGGATGGCGATGTACCCGCTGATGACGCTGATGATCAACGAGCCGAGCGCCTTCGAGGACGTCGAACGCGGTTGACGCGCCGCCCGGCCCGGCCGGAGCGCCGCGGACGGCCCCGGCGCCCCGCACCGCCCGACCGGCCGCCGGAGGACGCACCGGGGCCGGCGCGGGGAGCGGCGGACACGGGCCGGGTGCGATGTGCGCGCCCGGCCGCTCTCCGCTCCCCTAAGCTGGGAGCCCAGTCAATTCCTCGCCGACCTCCAGCCGGATGGAGATTTTCCCTTATGTCACGCCGTACGGACATCATGGACACCATCGTCAGCCTCTCGAAGCGACGTGGGCTCGTCTACCCCTCCAGTGAGATCTACGGAGGCCTGCGCGCGTCGTGGGACTACGGTCCGCTGGGCGTGGAGCTCAAGAACAACGTCAAGCGGCAGTGGTGGAAGTCCATGGTCCAGGGCCGGGAGGACGTCGTCGGCCTCGACTCGTGCGTCATCCTCGCCCGCGAGGTGTGGCAGGCCAGCGGCCATGTGGAGACCTTCACCGACCCGCTGACCGAGTGCCAGTCCTGCCACAAGCGCTACCGCGCCGACCACCTCGAAGAGGCGTACGCCGAGAAACACGGCAAGCCGGCGGCCGGCGGCCTGGCCGACATCACCTGCCCGAACTGCGGCAACAAGGGCGCCTTCACCGCGCCCAAGCAGTTCAGCGGCCTGCTGAAGACCTACCTCGGCGCGGTCGAGGACGAGTCGGGCCTGGCCTACCTGCGCCCGGAGACCGCGCAGGGCATCTTCATCAACTACCTCAACGTGCAGCAGTCGGCGCGCAGGAAGATCCCGTTCGGCATCGGCCAGATCGGCAAGTCGTTCCGGAACGAGATCACCCCCGGCAACTTCATCTTCCGCACGCGCGAGTTCGAGCAGATGGAGATGGAGTTCTTCGTCAAGCCCGGCACCGACGAGGAGTGGCACCAGTACTGGATCGACGAGCGCTTCCGCTGGTACGTCGACCTGGGCATCAGCAAGGACAACCTGCGGCTCTACGAGCACCCGCAGGAGAAGCTGTCCCACTACTCCAAGCGCACCGTCGACGTGGAGTACCGCTTCAACTTCACCGGAAGCGAGTGGGGCGAGCTGGAGGGCATCGCCAACCGCACGGACTTCGACCTGACCGCGCACGGCAAGGCCTCCGGCACCGACCTGAGCTTCTTCGAGCAGGACACGGGCGAGCGCTACGTGCCGTACGTGATCGAGCCGGCCGCCGGCGTCGACCGCGCGACGCTCACCTTCCTCATCGACGCCTACACCGAGGACGAGGCGCCCAACGCCAAGGGCGTCATGGAGAAGCGCACGGTCATGCGCCTCGACCACCGGCTCGCACCGGTCAAGGTCGCGGTGCTCCCGCTGTCGCGCAACGCCGACCTGTCGCCGAAGGCCAAGGACCTGGCCGCCGAGCTGCGCCGCCGCTGGAACGTCGAGTTCGACGACGCGGGCGCCATCGGCCGCCGCTACCGCCGCCAGGACGAGATCGGCACGCCGTTCTGCGTCACCGTCGACTTCGACACCCTGGACGACCACGCGGTGACCATCCGCGAGCGGGACTCCATGGCCCAGGAGCGGGTCGCCCTCGACCAGGTCGACTCCTACCTCCGCCAGCACCTCAACGACTGATCCCGCCGCTCGTGGCGTACGGCTCCCGCCCCTTCGGACGGGAGCCGTACGCGCCCGGGGGAGCGGCCGGCGGTCCCCGTGGAAGACGAACCGGCGAACCCGGCAGGTGATGCGGTGAAGCGACCCACGATCGATGACATCGCCCGCCGCGCGGGGGTCTCGAAGGGGGCCGTCTCGTTCGCGCTGAACGGCCGTCCCGGCGTGTCGGCGGAGACCCGGGGCCGGATCCTGGCGATCGCCACCGAGCTCGGCTGGCAGCCGAGCAGCGTCGCCCGCGCGCTCTCGGAGGGCAGGGCCGACGTGCTGGGCCTCGTCGTGGCCCGCCCGGCCCGCACGCTGGGGCTCGAACCGTTCTTCATGCAACTGGTCTCCGGGATCGAGGCGGCGCTCTCGGCGGCCTCGGTGGGCCTGCTGCTGCAGATGACCGAGGACCCGGAGACGGAGATCGCGGTCTACCGCCGCTGGTGGGCGCAGCGCCGGGTGGCCGGGGTGATCCTGGTGGACCTGCGGGTGGACGACCCGCGGGTCGCGGTCCTGGAGGAACTGGGGATGCCCGCCGTCGTCGTCGGCGGTCCCGAGGGGGCCGGCCGGCTGCCGGCCGTCTGGAGCGACGACGCCGGGGCGATCGAGTCGGCGGTGGAGCACCTGGGAGCGCTGGGGCACCGCAGGATCGCCCGGGTGGCCGGCCCGGAGGTGCTGCGGCACACGGTCGTCAGGACCCGCGCGATGGAGGCGGCGGCCGCCGCGCGCGGCATGGAGAGCGTCACCGTGCACACCGACTACGGCGCCGACGCGGGAGCGGACGCGACCCTGCGGCTGCTGCGTTCCCGCCACCGGCCCACGGCGGTCGTCTACGACAACGACGTCATGGCGGTGGCGGGCACGGCGGCCGCCCAGGACGCCGGGATCGCCGTGCCGGAGCGGCTGTCGGTGGTGGCGTGGGACGACTCCGCACTGTGCCGGCTGACCCGCCCGCACCTGACCGCGGTGAGCCGGGACATCGCCGCCTTCGGCGCGCGGGCCGCGCAGAGCCTGCTCGACCTCGTGGCGGGAGCCGAGGTCGGCTCGTGCCGGGACGCGACGCCCCGGCTGGTGGTCCGGGGGAGCACCGCGCCGCCCGCGGAGTGAGCGGGGGAGTCCGCGGCACCCGGCCACCGGGGACGCCGGGTCCGGGAGGCACCGCGCCGTCCGCGGAGCAATCGGGCGGCCCGCCGCCGGTTGACCGCGTCCGCGCCGGAGCGGGATCCTGTCCGCCTCCCCTCACCTGACAAGGAGCTGACGATGTTCGTCGACATGCCGCTGGACCAGTTGCGCGCCTACCTGCCGGAACGGCCGGAGCCCGCCGACTTCGACGCGTTCTGGGACCGTACGCTGACCGAGGCCCGCAAGCACGACCTCGGAGCGGTGTTCACCCCGCACCCGAGCGCGCTGACGGTGGCCGACGTGTACGACGTGACCTACGCCGGGTACGGCGGGCATGCGATCAAGGGCTGGCTGCTCGTGCCGCGCGGGGCACAGGGCCCGGTGCCGTGCGTGGTGGAGTACATCGGCTACGGGGGAGGCCGGGGCCTGCCGATCGACTGGCTGCTGTGGCCGTCGTTCGGCTGGGCGGTGTTCGTGATGGACTCGCGGGGCCAGGGGGCGGGCGGCTGGCGGCGCGGCGACACCGCCGACCCGGAACCGGGCACGGGCCCGCAGACCCCCGGTGTGATGACCAAGGGCGTCCACGACCCGGACGACTACTACTACCGGCGGCTCTACACCGACGCCGTCCGGGCGGTGGAGGCGGCCAGGAGCCATCCGGCGGTGGACGCCGGCAGGATCGCGGTGTCGGGCGGCAGCCAGGGCGGCGCCATCGCGCTGGCGGTCTCCGCCCTGGTGCCGGACCTCGCCTGCGCGCTGATCAGCGTGCCGTTCATGTGCCACATCCGGCACGCCGTGCAGATCACGGACGAGAACCCCTACGCCGAGCTGGCCGTCTACTGCCGGGTCTTCAAGGACCGGGTGGAGGAGGTCTTCACGACCCTGTCGTACTTCGACGGGGTCAACTTCGCGGCCCGCTCCGCCACCCCGGCGCTGTTCTCGGTGGGCCTGCGCGACGGCATCACCCCGCCCTCCACGGTCTTCGCCGCCCACAACCACTACGCGGGGCCGAAGGAGATGCGGGTGTACCCGTACAACGGCCATGAGGGCGGCGAGTCCGCCCACGCCATGGAGCAGGCCGCGTTCCTGCGGGCGGCCCTCGGCGGGTGAGGCCCGGCCGGTCCGGGCGCGAGTGAGGAAGTGCGGGGTACGGCGTGCGCGCCGTACCCCGTATTCGTTGTGCGCTCCCGCCGGGCCGGCGGGGGCCGGCGAGAGCGCGGTGAACGCGGGCGAACCGCGGAGAACGATCGGGAATTGGTTTACACCAATTGGTTTATACCAATTCCACGGGTGACCGATATCACGTGGAAAATGTTGCCGATTTTAATTGGATTAGACCGGCATGTGGGCGTTGAGCTGCATAGATGTGCTTCGCGGGTAAGGGTGGCGTTTCATTTGCCTCTTCATCGGTAGAGTCCCGACTAAGGCGAAGAGCGCGTCATTTGAAGCCGTAGAAGGAGCAGCCGTGCCCAAGTACGTATACGACTTCACCGAGGGCAACAAGGATCTCAAGGATCTGCTCGGCGGTAAGGGGGCCAACCTGGCCGAGATGACCAATCTCGGGCTACCGGTCCCTCCCGGCTTCACGATCACCACCGAGGCGTGCCGCGCCTTCCTGGCCGGAGGCTCGCTCCCCGACGGCCTGGAGGAGGAGGTCGCCCTCCACCTGGCCGCGCTGGAGCGGCGGATGGGCCGCCGCCTGGGCCAGTCCGACGACCCACTGCTGGTGAGCGTGCGCTCCGGCGCCAAGTTCTCCATGCCGGGCATGATGGAGACCGTCCTCAACATCGGGCTGAACGACGAGTCGGTGCGCGGCCTGGCCAAGCAGGCCGGCGGGAACGAACGCTTCGCCTGGGACTCCTACCGCCGCCTGATCCAGATGTTCGGCAAGACCGTCCAGGGCATCGACGGCGAGCTGTTCGACGGGGCCCTGGAGCGGCTCAAGGCCGGCCGCAGCGACCTGGACCTGCAGGCCGAGGACTTCCAGCGCCTGGTCGAGACCTACAAGGAGATCGTCCGCGCCGAGACCGGCGAGGACTTCCCCGCCGACCCCTACCGGCAGATGCGGATGGCCGTCGAGGCCGTCTTCGCGTCGTGGAACGCCCCGCGCGCGCGCTCTACCGCCGCCAGGAGCGCATCCCGGCCGACCTGGGCACCGCCGTCAACGTCTGCTCGATGGTCTTCGGCAACTGCGGCATGGACTCGGGCACCGGCGTGGCCTTCACCCGCGACCCCGGCAGCGGCCAGCAGGGCGTCTACGGCGACTACCTGCAGAACGCCCAGGGGGAGGACGTGGTGGCCGGCATCCGCAACACCATGCCCCTGCAGCAGCTGGAGACCATCGACAAGGACTCCTACGACGAGCTCATGCGGATCATGGAGAAGCTGGAGAACCACTACCGCGACCTGTGCGACATCGAGTTCACGGTCGAGCGCGGGAAGCTGTGGATGCTCCAGACCCGGGTGGGCAAGCGGACGGCCGCGGCCGCGTTCCGCATCGCCGTGCAGCTGGCCGACCAGGGCCTGATCGACCTCGACGAGGCGGTCACCCGCGTCACCGGCGACCAGCTCGCCCAGCTCATGTTCCCCCGCTTCGACGGCGGCGCGGACAAGAAGAGGATCACCAAGGGGATGAACGCCTCCCCGGGCGCGGCCGTCGGCAAGGTCGTCTTCTCCTCCGAGCGGGCCGTCGAGCTCGCCGCGGCGGGCGAGGCCGTCATCCTGGTCCGCCGGGAGACCAACCCCGACGACCTGTCCGGGATGATCGCCGCCCAGGGGGTGCTCACCTCGCGCGGCGGCAAGACCTCCCACGCCGCCGTGGTCGCCCGCGGCATGGGCAAGACCTGCGTCTGCGGGGCCGAGGAGCTGGAGGTCTCCGCCGCCGAGCGCCGCTTCACCGCCCCCGGCGGCGTCGTGGTCGCCGAAGGCGACGTCATCTCCATCGACGGCTCCAGCGGCGAGGTGTTCCTGGGCGAGGTGCCGGTGGTCGCCTCCCCGGTCGTGGAGTACTTCGAGGGCGCCCCCGTCGGCGGCGACGAGCTGGTCGCCGCCGTGCACCGGATCATGTCCCACGCCGACGCCGCCCGCCGCCTGGCGGTGCGGGCCAACGCCGACAACGCCGAGGACGCCGCCCGCGCCCGGCGGTTCGGCGCCCAGGGCATCGGGCTGTGCCGTACCGAGCACATGTTCCTCGGCGACCGCCGGCAGCTGGTCGAGGACCTCGTCCTGGCCGACGGCGACGACGAGCGCGAGCGGGCGCTGGCCGCGCTGGAGCCGCTGCAGCGGGCGGACTTCACCGAGATCTTCCGGGCGATGGACGGCCTGCCCGTCACCGTCCGGCTGATCGACCCGCCGCTGCACGAGTTCCTGCCCGACTACACCGAGCTCTCGGTCAAGGTCGCCCTGGCGGGGGACCGGGCCTCCGGCAAGGACCGCAGGCTGCTGGCCGCGGTCAAGCGCCTGCACGAGCAGAACCCCATGCTGGGCCTGCGCGGCGTACGGCTCGGCCTGGTCGTTCCCGGCCTGTTCGCCATGCAGGTCCGGGCGATCGCCGAGGCGGCCCGGGCGGTGCCCGGTGCCCGCGCGGAGATCATGATTCCGCTCGTCGGCGCCGTCCAGGAGCTGGAGTGCGTCAAGGAGGAGGCCGCCGGGATCCTGGCGGAGGCGGGGGTCGAGGCGGCGGTCGGCACGATGATCGAGGTGCCGCGCGCCGCGCTCACCGCGGGCCAGATCGCCGAGGCCGCCGAGTTCTTCTCCTTCGGCACCAATGACCTCACCCAGATGACCTGGGGCTTCTCCCGCGACGACGTCGAGGCCGCGTTCTTCTCCCGCTACCTGGACCTGGGCGTCTTCGGCGTCTCCCCGTTCGAGACCCTGGACCGCGACGGCGTCGGCCGGCTCGTGCGGATCGCCGCGGAGGAGGGCCGCAGGACCCGCCCGGACCTCAAGCTCGGCATCTGCGGCGAGCACGGCGGAGACCCCGACTCGATCCACTTCTGCCACCAGGCCGGCCTGGACTACGTGTCCTGCTCGCCGTTCCGCGTGCCGGTCGCCCGGCTTGAGGCCGGCCGCGCGGCCCTGGCCTGCGCCGGTTCCGACACCCGCTGACGGGACCGGCCGCGGATCCGCAGCCGGGCCCGCGGCCGCCGAGAGGGCGGCGGCGGGCCCGGCGGGACCTTCCGCAGGCGAAGGGAAGTCCCTCGGATCCCGCAGTGTCCCCGAGTGTTTACCGACTGTCAGGCATGGAACGGTCCTATCGGGGATAAAATCACTGCACTTATGCATCGCTATGACGAGTCCGATCAGGCCCGATGGGTGCCGGAACCCCCCGGCAACCCCGAGCGAGGCCCGTTCGCCCGGGACCGCGCGCGCGTGCTGCACAGCGCCGGGCTGCGGCGCCTGGCGGCCAAGACGCAGGTGGTCGGCCCCGGGGAGACCCTGGCCAGCGGGCAGCACATCCCCCGTACCCGGCTGACCCACTCCCTGGAGTGCGCGCAGATCGGCCGGGAGATGGGCGAGGCGCTCGGCCGCGACCCCGACCTGGTGGAGACCGCCTGCCTGGCCCACGACCTCGGGCACCCGCCCTTCGGGCACAACGGCGAGACCGCGCTCAACGAGGTCGCCGCCTCCTGCGGCGGCTTCGAGGGCAACGCGCAGAACCTGCGCCTGCTGACCCGGCTGGAGGCCAAGGTCCTCACCGAGGACGGCCGCAGCGCCGGACTGAACCTGACCCGGGCCACCCTCGACGCGGCCTGCAAGTACCCCTGGCGCAGGCCGGAGCCGGTCGAGGGGCTCACCGGCCGCCGGCCGTACGGCGCCTACGACGACGACCTGCCGGTCTTCGAGTGGATCCGGCAGGGGGCCCCTGCCGGACGGGTGAGCTTCGAGGCGCAGATCATGGACTGGGCCGACGACGTCGCCTACTCGGTGCACGACCTGGAGGACGCCCTGCACGCGGGGGAGGTCACCCTGGGGATGCTGCGCGACGGGGCCGAGCGCCGCGACGTGTGCGCCACCACCCGCGCCTGGTACGCCCCGGAGGCCGATCCCGCCGAGCTGGAGGACGTCTTCGCCCGGCTGGTCGCCTCGCCGCTCTGGCCCCGCGAGGTCGACGGCTCGATGTCCGGCCTCGCCGCGCTCAAGGGCCTCACCAGCGCGCTCATCGGCCGCTTCTGCCGGTCCGCCGAGGTGGCCACCCGGGAGGCGTACGGCCCGGCCCCCGGACGCTACGGCGCCGAACTGGTCGTGCCGAGGTCCAGCCGCCTGGAGTGCGCGGTGCTCAAGGGGGTCACCGTCCACTACGTGATCACCCGGGAGGACCACAGCGCCAACCGGGCCCGGCAGCGGGAGCTGATCCACGACCTGGCCCGCCTGATCGCGCGGGGCGCCCCGGACTCCCTGGAGCCCGCGCTCCGGCCGGCCTTCGCCAGGGCGGGCGACGACGCCGCCCGGCTGCGCGTGTCGTCGACCAGATCGCGTCGCTGACCGACACCTCGGCGGTCACCTGGCACCGCCGCCTGGGCGGGCGCTGACGGGACGTCCCGGGCGGGGCCGGCGGGCGACCGCACGGGAGGCCCGCGCCGGGCTCGGCCGGGAGGGCTCCGGCGGGCTCGGCGGGGAGGGCTCCGGCGGGAGCGTCAACCGTTCAGGGTGGTGACCTGCCTGCTCTCCTCCACCGGCTTCTTGCGCGGCTTCCTGGTGGGCGTGGGGGTGGGCTCGGGCTTGGACGTGCACAGGATCGCGCACGCGGGAGTCCGGCCGGTGCGCTTCATGAGGGCCCGCGTCTCGTGCGCGGGGGACAGGGTGCGGTTCCCCTCCAGCCAGGCGTCCAGGTAGTTCCAGGGCTTGACCATGCCGCGCCGCACCCACCACAGGGAGGGCTCGGTCTTCCAGGAGATGGCGAAGTAGAGGTTGCTGGCGGTGTCGCGGGCGTTGCCGGAGTTGCCGATCTGCCCGAGCGCCTGTCCGGCCTTGACCCGGGTGCCCGGCGCGATCCCGGGCGCGACCGAGTCGAGGTGGCCGCCCAGGTAGAGCACACCGTCCTCCCCGGCGACCGTGACGAACCGGCCCTCGCGGTCCTGCCCCCGGTCGGTGGAGGGCTTCCACCGGTTCTTGATGTTGACCTCGTGAACCACGCCGTCCACCGGGGAGACGAACGAGCAGCCCTTGCCCGCCCAGATCGTGGTCTTGGGCAGCACCAGCAGCTTGCGCTGGTAGGTGGCCTCGCAGCCCTGCACGGGGAAGGTGTAGGTGAACTCCGAGACCTTCGGCGGGGGTACCGGGATGGGCTCGTCGCCCGGGGGCGGCTGCACGGTCATCGGGGACGGCGAGGGCGTCGCGGAGCCGGTGTCGGCCACCGGCGGCGGGATCGTCGCGGTCACCGAGTCCGGGGCCGCGACCAGTTCGGCGGAGGCCGGAGGCACCGTGCTGACACCCGCCACCCCGGCCGGAGAAGCGCACGCTCCGGTGACGAGGACGGCGCCCGCCACGGCGGCCAGTCGTGTTATGTGCCCCGATCTCATGATGTCCACCCGCATAAGTTATCCAGAATCGGCCGTTACCTTTGTAACGGACCTCATCATCGACCACGACCGGTTCGGGAAAGTCGCTTTGAGGTCGCTTCCCACCGATCTCCGGCATCGTTCCGGCACGCAGGCCGGTCCGGCGCCGGTCCGGAGCCGGCACGCAGACCGGTCCGGCGCCGGTCCGGCGCCGGTCCGGGGGCTGGACCGGCGCCACCGGAGCTGTCGGAACGCCGGACTAGACTCGCGGCGTGGCAGGCCGGATCAGTGATGAGGACATCGCGCTCGTGCGGGAGCGCTCACCGATCGCCGACGTCGTGGGCGAGCACATCCAGCTCCGCAACGCCGGCGGCGGCAACCTGAAGGGGCTCTGCCCCTTCCACGAGGAGAAGAGCCCCTCCTTCAACGTCACCCCCGCCCGCGGCTACTACTACTGCTTCGGCTGCTCCGAGGGCGGCGACGTCATCACCTTCGTGCGCCGGATGGAGCACCTGTCGTTCGGCGAGGCCGTGGAGCGGCTGGCCCAGCGGGCCGGCATCCAGCTCCGCTACGAGCAGGGCGGCTACGTCCCCGGACGGGAGCAGGGCGAGCGCAGCAGGCTCATCGAGGCGCACCGGGCCGCCGCGGAGTTCTACGCGGCCAAGCTGGCCGACCCGGAGGCCGCACCGGGCCGGAGGTTCCTGTCGGAGCGCGGCTTCGAACGGGTCGACGCCGAGCGTTTCGGGGTCGGATACGCACCTGCCGGGTGGGAGGCGCTGACCCGGCACCTGCTGGCCCGCGGGTTCACCGCCGCCGAGCTGGTCAAGGGCGGACTGGCGAAGGAAGGGCGCCGGGGCCCGATCGACCGGTTCCGGGGGCGGCTGGTCTGGCCGATCCGCGACATCACCGGTGATGTGATCGGGTTCGGCGCGCGGAAGCTGAACGACGCCGAGGACGGCCCCAAATACCTCAACACGCCGGAGAGTCCGCTCTACCACAAGAGCGAGGTCCTCTACGGCGTCGACCTGGCCAAGCGGGAGATCTCCAAGCAGTCCCGGGCGGTGATCGTCGAGGGCTACACCGACGTGATGGCCTGCCACCTGGCGGGTGTGACGACGGCCGTGGCCACCTGCGGCACCGCGTTCGGGGCCGAGCACATCAAGGTGCTGCGGCGGCTGCTGCTGGACCACACCGGATCGCAGGGGGAGGTGGTCTTCACCTTCGACGGCGACTCGGCCGGGCAGAAGGCGGCGCTGCGCGCCTTCGCCGACGAGCAGAAGTTCGCCACCCAGACCTACGTGGCCGTGCAGCCCGACGGGCTCGACCCGTGCGACCTGCGGGTCGCCAAGGGCGACGCGGCGGTCCGCGACCTGGTGGCGAGCCGGCAGCCGCTGTTCGCGTTCGCCATCCGCAGCGTGATCTCCCGCCACGACATGAGCACCAACGAGGGGCGGCTGGCCGCGCTGGACGCCGCCGCGCCGATCGTGGCGGGCATCAGGGACCGGGCGCTGCGCCAGCTCTACGGAGTGGACCTGGACCGCTGGCTCGGCTTCAACAACGAGCGGTTCGTGATGGACCGGATCGCCGAGGTGGCCATGGCCGCCAAGGACTCCAGGGACCCCAGGGGCGCCGCCGCGGGGAGGTCGCGCGAGGGCGGGCCGGGGGGGCCGGGCGGCCGGGGGCCGA
>NZ_CDRNDK010000157.1:0-13042 GCF_977012225.1 Planomonospora algeriensis
GCCCGCGGCGCCGGCCGTACCCGTGCGGGCGGGCGCGCGGCCGAGCAGCTGCAGCAGCCCGGCACGGAGCTGGGCGGCGCGCACCGGCTTGGTCAGGTACACCTCGATGCCGCACTCCCGCGCGGCCTGTGCCTCACCGGCCTGGTTGGTGGAGGTCAGCATGGCCAGCCGGGTGCCGTCCAGGACGGGGTCGGCGACGATGGCCCGGGCCAGCCGCAGGCCGTCGAGGTCGGGCATGTGCATGTCGAGCAGGGCGACGGTGAAGGGGTCGCCCGCTCCGGCGGCCTCGTGCAGGACGGCCAGGGCGCTGCGGGCGTCCGGCGCGCTGTGCGCCCGCGCGCCCAGCCCGCGAGCAGGCCCCTGACCACCCGGCGGTTGGTGAGGTTGTCGTCGACCACCAGCACGCGCACCCCCGCCAGGTCCGCGGCGAGGTGCTGCGGCGCGGCCGGCAGCGCGGCCGCGCCGGGCAGCGGCAGGGTGAAGTAGAAGCGGCTGCCCTCGCCGCCGTACTGGTCAGGCCGATCGTGCCGTCCATCAGCTCGACGAGCTGGCGGCTGATGGTCAGGCCCAGGCCGGTGCCGCCGTAGCGGCGGGTGGTGGAGGTGTCGGCCTGGGTGAAGGCGTCGAACAGGCCCTCCTGCCGGTCGGCGGGGATGCCGATCCCCGTGTCGGTGACGGCGAAGAGCACCTGCCGGATCCCGGAGCCGTCCTCGGCGGGCCGACCCCGACCTCGACGACGACCTCGCCGCGCTCGGTGAACTTGACGGCGTTGGAGACCAGGTTGGTCAGCACCTGCCGGATGCGGTGCACGTCGCCGCGGAGCGCCGGAGGGATCGCCGGGTGCACCACCGCGGCGATCTCCAGCCCCTTGGCCTGCGCGGAGGCGGCCATCAGGCCCACCACGTCCTCGACCAGCAGCCGCGCGTCGAAGTCGACGGGGTCGATGTCGAGCTTGCCCGCCTCGATCTTGGAGAAGTCGAGGATGTCGTTGATCACGTTGAGCAGCGCGTCGGCGGAGCTCTGCACCGTGGTCAGGTAGGCGCGCTGCCGGTCGTCGAGCTCGGTGTCCAGCAGCAGGGTGGTCATGCCGATGACGCCGTTCAGCGGGGTGCGGATCTCGTGGCTCATGTTGGCCACGAACTCCGACTTCAGCCGCGAGGCCGCCAGCGCCTCGTCGCGGGCCGCGGCCAGTTCGGCGTCGGCGCGCCGGTGCTCGGTGACGTCGCGGATGAAGGCGTTGAAGGTCACGCCGTCGTCGGTGGAGGACGACCACACGGTCATCTCGGCGGGGAAGACCGTGCCGTCGTGGCGGAGGGCCTCGATCTGCACGTAGCCGCCCGTCGCGGGCAGCGCGCCGCCGGCGAGCGCCCGGGCGAGATTCGCCGAGTGGTAGGCGCGCTGCCCTCGGGGATCGTGAGCTCGACCGGGTTCCGGCCCAGGGCCTCCTCGGCCGACCAGCCGAAGGTCGCCTCCGCCTGGCGGTTCCACCGGATGATCCGGCTGTCGCGGTCGACGACGAGGAACGCCTCGCCGGCCGCGTCGAGGATGGCGCCGACCTGCGCCTCCCGCTGGACCAGGTCGGCCTCGGCGGACCGGCGGCGGCGCTCGGCGCACGCCGTCAGCACCAGCCCGCCCACCAGCAGCTGCGTCAGCGCGAGCGCGGCCAGCGCCGGCGAGACCGGGGCGCCCGGGAGGAGGTGCTCGGACGAGGACTGCACCGCCCGCACCACGGGCAGCGTCCCCAGCGCCGCCAGCGTGAGGATCAACGGCAGTCGGAGAAAACGCCTCATCGGCCAGGGCCTCCCGCGCTCGTCGGCTGTCATCGCGTTCCCATCGGCGGGGACGGGCCGATCCTGAGCGGCGTGCCGGGGGCGGGGCCGGCTCTCACCGTTCTGCCACCGTTCACGACCGTTCCGTCATGCGGTCGTCCGAGCCGACCTCGGTAGACGGCGCGGCCGGACGACGCCGATAGACTGGACCCACCGCTGTGGTTTCCTTTGGGGGTCTTGGTGTCAGAGTTCGACCCGTTGTCCGACCCGTTGTTCGACACCGTCCTGGTCGTCGACTTCGGCGCGCAGTACGCGCAGCTGATCGCGCGACGGGTGCGCGAATGCCACGTCTACTCCGAGGTCGTCCCCTCGACGATGCCGGTCGAGGAGATGATGGCCAAGAAGCCCAAGGCCATCATCCTGTCGGGCGGGCCCTCGTCGGTCTACGCCGAAGGCGCCCCCCCGGTCCCCCGCGGCCTGTTCGAGACCGGCGTGCCGACCTTCGGCATCTGCTACGGCTTCCAGGCCATGGCGCAGGCGCTCGGCGGCACGGTGGCCAGGACCGGCGTCGCGGAGTACGGCGGGACCCGGCTGGAGGTGTCGCAGGAGGGCGTGCTCTTCGCGGGCCTGCCCGCCGAGCAGTCGGTCTGGATGTCCCACGGCGACAGCGTCTCCGCGGCCCCCGAGGGCTTCGACGTCACCGCGTTCACCCCCGAGACCCCGGTCGCCGCCTTCGAGAACCCGGTCAAGGGCCTGTACGGCGTGCAGTTCCACCCCGAGGTGCTCCACTCCGAGCACGGCCAGGCCGTCCTCAAGCACTTCCTGGACGCGGCCGGCTGCCGTCCCTCCTGGACGATGCTCAACATCGTCGAGGAGGCGGTGGAGGCGGTCCGCGCGCAGGTCGGCCCCGAGGGCCGCGCCATCTGCGGCCTGTCCGGCGGGGTGGACTCCGCGGTCGCCGCAGCGATCGTGCAGCGGGCCATCGGTGACCGGCTGACCTGCGTCTTCGTCGACCACGGCCTGCTGCGCAAGGGCGAGGCCGAGCAGGTCGAGCGCGACTTCGTCGCCGCCACCGGCGTCAGGCTCCGCGTGGTGGACGCCCAGGAGCGCTTCCTCAAGGCGCTCGACGGGGTCACCGACCCCGAGGAGAAGCGCAAGATCATCGGCCGGGAGTTCATCCGGGTCTTCGAGGACGAGCAGCGCGCCATCATCGCCGACGGCCCGGTCGACTTCCTGGTGCAGGGCACTCTCTACCCGGACGTGGTCGAGTCCGGCGGCGGCACCGGCACCGCCAACATCAAGTCCCACCACAACGTCGGGGGGCTCCCCGACGACCTGCGGTTCCAGCTGGTCGAGCCGCTCCGCGCGCTCTTCAAGGACGAGGTCCGCCGGGCGGGCGAGGAGCTGGGCCTGCCCGCCGCGATGGTCTGGCGCCAGCCGTTCCCCGGTCCCGGACTCGGCATCCGCATCGTGGGCGCGGTCAGCCGCGAGCGCCTGGAGATCCTGCGCGAGGCCGACGCCATCGCCCGCGAGGAGCTCTCCCGGGCCGGTCTCGACCGCGAGATCTGGCAGTGCCCGGTCGTGCTGCTCGCCGACGTGCGCTCGGTGGGCGTCCAGGGCGACGGCCGCACCTACGGCCACCCGATCGTGCTGCGGCCGGTCTCCAGTGAGGACGCGATGACCGCCGACTGGTCCCGCGTGCCGTACGACGTGCTGGCCCGCATCTCCACCCGGATCACCAACGAGGTCCGCGAGGTCAACCGCGTGGTGCTGGACGTGACGAGCAAGCCGCCGGGCACCATCGAGTGGGAGTAGGCGGCATGCGGCGGCGGCCCGGGGGAGACCTCCCGGGGCCGCCGCCGTGTGCGGGGTGATCATAGGTCACTAAATGGGCATTACTCCCTTTACCGGATGAGATGCCCGGTATGTTGGGGCGGGTGTCGACGACCACTGCCAGCAGGTCCGCCCGTTCCGGGACCTCCACCCGGCTGGCCTGGCTGGACGCGCTGCGCGGGATCGGCGCGACGGCGGTGCTGCTGGAGCACGCGCTGCCCTGGTTCATGCCGCAGTTGCGGCCCTACTGGTTCAGCCTGGGGCTCTACGGCATCCTGGTGTTCTTCCTGGTGAGCGGGTACATCATCCCGGTCTCGCTGGAGGGCCGCGGGGACGTCCGGGCCTTCTGGATCAGCCGGTTCTTCCGCCTCTACCCGATCTACCTGCTGGTCGCGGCCGGGGTCCTGGTGATGGCCTTCTGGCTGCCGGTCCGCGAGCAGGTGCCGCGCGACGTCGCCTCGGTCTCCGCGCACCTGACGATGCTGCTGGACGTGGTCCACCTGGGCGGCCTGGCCGACACCATGTGGACGCTCTCCTACGAGATGGTCTTCTACCTGCTGGTCACCGCCCTGTTCGTGTACGGCCTGCACCGCGGGAGCGGGACGCTCGCCGTGGGGTTCGGCGCCGTCGCGGTCGGGACGGGGCTGGTGCTCACCGCGCCGTTGCTGACGGGTTTCCAGCCCGCCTACGTCTCAGGGGTGGTGTTCGCCGCGGGCATGGTCTGCCTGGTCACCGGGAGGCTGCGCAGGACGGCCGCCTGCGTGCTCGGGGTGATGGCCGTGGTGCTGCTGCTCTTCGCGGGCTTCGTTCCGTGGTTCGGGGCGGCGATCCTCGCGGTGATGTTCACCGGGACCGCGATCCGCCGCTGGGAGCAGGGCACCGGCACTCTCTGGCCGGTGGCCGCCGCGACCGTACTGGTGGTGCTGGCCCCGGTCTGGGCGGAACAGGCGGGCTGGTGGTGGGTCCGGCCGGGGGTGTGGACGACCACGATCGCCCTGGCCGGGGCGACGTTCGCGGGCGCGATGGCCCTGCGTGAGCGCCGCCTCCCGCGCTTCCTGGTCTGGCTCGGCCTGGTCAGCTACTCGGTCTACCTGCTGCACCACCCGCTGCTCCGGCTGACGCACGCCGTGGTGGGGGACACGCGGTCCATGCCGCCCGCCGTACAGGCCGCGGTCACGGTGGGCTTCGTCGCGGTGGTGCTGGGCCTGAGCCTGCTCACCTACCGCTACGTCGAGCTGCCGATGCAGAACCTGGGCAGGCGGCTCGTCCGCAGGTCGCAGGGGTTCGCTGCGGGCCGGCAGGCCGTAGGAGCCCACTCGCGGGCCGGCCGGTCGTAGGAGTCCACGTCCACCCGCGGGCCATGGGGACGCCGGTGACGCCCGCGGCCCGGCGCTCCGGAGAGGGCGGCCGGGCGCGGGCGGCCGGTGACGGCTCAGTTGCCGTCGGTCGGGGACTCGGCGAACTCGTCCGGGTCGCCGGTGGGCGAGTCGGCGGACAGGTCCTTGTCGTCGGCGGCGGCCGCGGGGAAGACGTCGGCCGGCTTCAGGGTCTTGAAACCGGGGAGCGAGGAGACCGCCACGACGTGGTAGCCCTGCTTCTTCAACTCGGTGAGCAGCTTGGGCATGACGGTGACGGTCTGGGCGACCCAGTCGTGCATGAGGATGACGCCGTCGCGCTTGGCGTTCTTGAGGACCTCGTCGTAGATGGCCTTCTCGTTCTTGGTCGCCCAGTCGCGGGAGCCGCCGTTCCACAGGACGATCGGCATCTTCATCTCGGCGGCGACGGCCTTGGTGTCGTCGTCCAGCAGGCCGAACGGCGGGCGGATCGTCGTCGGGTACTTGCCGGTGGCCTTCTTGACGACGTCCTGGGTCTTCTTGAGCTCCTCGCGGATCTCCTCGATGGAGCGCTCGGTGAACTTCGGGTGGGTGTAGCTGTGGTTGCCGATGTCGTGGCCCTCGGTGACCATCAGCTTGGCGAACGCGGGACGCGACTTCACGTACTGGCCCTCGAGGAAGAACGTCGCCTTGGCGTCGTGCTTCTTGAGGGTGGCGAGCAGCTTGTCGGCGTACTTGCCGGGACCGTCGTCGAAGGTCAGCGCGATGCACTTGACCTTCGTGCAGTCCACCGGCTTGGGCGCGGCGGCGGGCTTGGCCGTCGGCTTGGCCGTCGGCTTGACCGTGGCCGTCGGTTTGGGGGTGGTGGTCGGCTTGTGCTGCTCCGCGCTCCACGCGGCGGTCGGTGCGGACAGCAGGCCCAGGGCGCAGCTGCCCGCGAGGACGATTCGGGTGGAGGACTTCATGAGGGGGACTCCGAATGTTGCGGATGAGGCTGTCGAGGTAAAAAACGTATCGTAATCGGGCACAGCGCCGCAGGTGCCCGTACCGACTCTTCTGCCAGCCGACCTTCAGGATTCCCGGAGCCCGCTCTCAGGCGGTGCGGACCGTCCACGGCAAAGGATCAGCCATGGCGCCGTAAGCGAATCTCGATCCCCGTGAGTCCGCCTCCGCTCCGGATGAGCATGGTGACTCGGCCGCGGGCCCTCCCCGGCATGGTCGCGCACGGTGAACGGACGGGTGAACTCATGCATGACGCCGACATCTCCCTGATGGTGGAACTCGAGGACCGTCACTGGTGGTTCCGGGAGCGCCGTGCGATCTTGCGCAGGGAGCTGCGGGGACTCCAGCCCCGGGGGAGGGCGCTGGACGTGGGCGCGGCCGGTGGCGGGAACACCCGGGTGTTCACCGAGCTGGGATACGACGCCCTGGTCGCGGACTACTCCGAGGCGGCTGTGGAGGCGGCGAAGAAACGCGGGCTGAAGGCCGTGCACGCGGACGCCCGGGACCTGCCGATGGAGAGCGGGTACTTCGACGTGGTCACCGCCTTCGACGTGCTGGAGCACATCGTCGAGGACCACCTGGCGGCGGAGGAGCTCGCCCGGGTGCTGAAGCCCGGAGGAACGGCGCTGATCGCTGTACCGTGTGACATGGCGTTGTGGTCGGCGCACGACGACGCGGTGGGACACGTCCGCAGGTACTCGCGGGAGGAACTCGTCGGCCTGGTGGAGAAGACCGGGCTGACCGTCGAACGGGTCTGGAGCTGGAACGTCCTGCTGCGGCCCGTCGTGGCCCGCCGCCGGAGAAACAGCGAAGGCAACGACCTGATCGGACTGCCGTGGATCGTCAACGCGGGGCTGACCGCCGTCATCGTGCTGGAGAGGTATCTTCCGGTGAAATCGATGCGCGGGGTGTCGGTCTTCCTCCGTGCACGTAAACCCGCCTGATCTCCGGCCGGCGATGCGCGGTCCCCGTACCTCTTGATTTCTGCGGATCTCCGCCGGCCCGGCTGTTCCGGCGCCGCTCGGGGCCGCGGGCGGAGCGGGGACGGAGCCCGCGAATCGAGTAATGTTGGGTTAAAGAAAAACATATTCAACTCCTGGCGGCGGCGTTCGGGATGTTGAATCCACGGGTGAGTTCAAACAGCCTTGATGTGATTCCGTTCAACCGTCCTCATGTCTCACGGAGTGAACTGGAATATCTGACCGAGGCGCTGCACCGGGGATTCACATCGGGGGACGGCCCGTTCACCCGCAGGGCCTGCGGACTCCTGGAGGAGCTGCTGGGCGCCCACCGGGCGCTGCTGACCACGTCCTGCACCCATGCCCTGGAGATGGCGGCGATCCTGCTCGACCTCCGGCCCGGCGACGAGGTGATCATGCCGTCGTTCACCTTCATGTCCACCGCGAACGCGTTCGCCCTGCGCGGCGCGGTCCCGGTGTTCGCGGACTGCCGGCCCGACACGCTCAACCTGGACGAGCGGCTGGTGGAAGCCGCGATCACCCCGCGTACGAGAGCCGTCGTGGTCGTCCACTACGCGGGCGTGGCCTGCGAGATGGACGAGATCGGCGCGATCGCGGAACGGCACGGCCTCGCCGTGGTCGAGGACAACGCCCACGGCCTGGGCGGATCCTACCGAGGCCGGACACTCGGGTCCTTCGGCTGCATGGCCGCGCAGAGCTTCCACGCGACGAAGAACGTCCAGTGCGGTGAGGGCGGCGCGCTGGTCCTCAACGATCCCGGCCTCGTCGCGCGGGCCGAGGTGATCCGGGAGAAGGGCACCGATCGCAGCCGGTTCTTCCGCGGCCAGACCGACAAGTACCGGTGGCTCGACATCGGATCGAGTTACCTGCCGTCCGACGTACTCGCCGCGCTGCTCACCTCCCAGCTGGAATCGTTCGACGTGATCCAGTCCCGGCGCCGGGCGGTGTGGGACGCCTACCACGGCGGGCTGGCGGACTGGGCGGCGGCGAACGAGGTCTCCCAGCCGGTGGTGCCGAGCGGTTGTGCGCATCCCGCGCATCTGTACTACCTGCTCCTGCCCGATCTGGAGAACCGGCAGGCGCTGATCGCCCACCTGGCGGAACGGGGCGTGCAGGCGACGTTCCACTACCAGCCGCTGCACACCGCTCCCGCCGGGATCCGGTACGGGCGTCCGGCGGCGGGAGGGTGCCCGGTCACGGAGAGGATCGCGGACCGCCTGGTGCGGCTGCCCCTGTTCGCGGATCTGAGCGAGTCCGACGCGGCACGTGTGATCGATGCCGTCCGGGAGTACGAGGTGGTCTGACTCCGCCGTTCAAGCAGGACGGGGCCGCCGGGAGGCCGGCCCGTCCTCCACGGACCGATCGAGAGGTCGAGAAAGAGCCGTCATGCGCATCATCCTGTTCTGCAACGACCGGAGCGGCCTGGAGATCGCCGCCTGGCTCCGCGGCCGGCCCGACGCCGACATCGCCGCCGTCGTCCTCAACGCCCCCGGGCGGCGCCCTCGCCGGGCGGACGAGATCAGGGGCCTCTTCCCCGACCTGGACCGGCTGGGGCTGGTCCTCACCGGCGACATGCTCGGAAACGAGGAGGTGCTGCGCCGGATCGAAGGACTCGGCGCCGAGCTGGGCGTCTCCCTGTTCTTCGCGCACATCTTCACCCTCGATGTGATGAAGGCGTTCCCCCGCGGGATCGTCAACCTGCACCCGTCGCTGCTGCCGTACAACCGGGGGCGGCAACCGGCCGTATGGTCGATCATCGACGGCACGCCCGCGGGCGTGACCCTGCACATGATCGATGAGGGGATCGACACCGGGCCGGTGCTCGCCCAGCAGGAGGTGGCGGTGCACCCGCACGACACCGGAAGTTCGCTCTACCGCAGGCTGGAGGAGGCCGCGGTCGAGCTGTTCCTGCGGACCTGGCCGGCGCTGCGCGACGACACGATCGTCCCGGTGGAGCAGGACCACGGCAGGGCCACCGGGCACGCGATCACCGAGTTCGAGGAACTCGGCCACCTCGACCCCGACCAGATGATGCCGGTGGGACGGGTGATCGACATCCTGCGCGCCCGCTGCTTCAACCGGGACGACTGCGTACGGCTCCGCACACCCGGGGGGACCGTCCGGCTCTTCCTCGAACCGATCCCGGACTGACCGGTACGGCGGAGCGGCTGAAAGCTCCTGACGGGAAGCGGTCCGGGAGGACACCGGTCAGGAGCTTCGTCATGTGCCGCTTCGGGAACCGCGGCGGCGGTCAGCGGGATCCGCTCGGCTGGGCCGGCACTCCCGTGACGGCCGACAGCTCCACCCGTTCCCGGACGACGTAGGTGGGCCGTCCCAGTCCGCTCCCGTGGATGCGCCCGATGTACTCTCCCAGCACTCCGATGGATATCAGCTGGGCGGACGAGAAGATCGCGATCATCGAGGTGATCGTGGTGAATCCGGCGACCGTGGTGCCGCCCGTGGCGAAGCGCCACAAGACCAGACCGCCGAGGAGGAGCCCGATGAACCCGGTGAGGAACCCCAGGTAGATCGCCATGCGCAGGGGAGCCGTGCTGTATCCGAGGAGCATGTTCACCGCATGCCGTACCAGCATGCGCACGTTGTAGTTCGACTCCCCGACCTCCCGGTCGTTCATGTGGACCTTGACCGAGCCGACGCGGGTGGTGCCCCAGGAGAGGGCCACGTCGATGCAGGCGTGCGGGCCGGACAGCTCCTCGAACCCGTCCCGCAGGCGGGTGCGGAACGCGCGGAAGGCGCTGATCTCCTGCGCGTTGCGGATCCCCAGCCCCCGGGACATCCCCGTCTTCACCGACCGTGACGCGAGGCTGCGCAGGAACCCGTGCTCCTCGTCGTACGGCACGCCGTAGACGAGATCGAGGCGATCGCCCTCGAGCGCGGCGAGCAGCCGCGGGATCTGCTCCGGGGGGTGCTGGAGGTCGTCGTCCATCGTGACGATCACGTCGAACCGCGCCTCCCTGATGCCGGCGACCAGGGCGTTGTGCTGTCCGTAGTTGCGGGAGAGCCTGATCGCCCGGACGGCGCCGATCCCGCGGGCGAGCGACCGCGCGACGTCCCACGTGTCGTCCGGGCTCCCGTCGACGACGAGCACCACCTCGTAATGGGCGGAGACCTCGCGTAAAATCGGAATAATTCTGTCCACCAGCGCCGGCAATGTTTTCGCCGATCGGTAACACGGGACGACGACAGAAACTGACACTTGATTCCCCTGACTGCCTGCGGGCCCTTTGGTGGGTCCGGTCCAAGCCTCGGATTCCACTGGGCGGCCGTCCGACGAAGATCCATGGAGGTGTCGCAGATGACCCAGGTGGAAGTGCGGAAAATTGCCGGTGACCGATCGGACCTGCGAGCCCGCACTCTGACGTCTGCTCTTCGCGGACAGCGCATCACATATTTGATCGGTGGTGCCGCGACGGTCGTGGTCTATTCCGGTCTTCTTGCCCTGGGCTTACTGATCCTTGAAGAGCGATTCCATTACCTTGTTTTGGTCGCGGTCAGCCACCTGATGACCATCCTGATCGTCTACCCGTGGTATCGGCTGGTGGTGTTCCGCGTGTCCTCGGGTTCGTGGATATCAGGGTGCCTGCGCTTCTACGCCGTAGGCTTGAGCGCTCTGGCGGCCTCCTTCGTCGGGCTTCCGGTCCTCGTCGAACTCGTCGGGCTCCCGGTCCTCGTCGCCCAGCTGCTCATCGTCCCGGCGAGCACCGTGCTGGGTTACGTGATCAACCGTTCATGGGCCTTCCGTTGAACAGGCGCGGGCAAAGCGTTGGCAACGGACGCGGAGGCGAGGGGTAAAAGCGGGGTGTCCGCGAGCCGGTCCCTCCCACACTCGGTGGAGCGATGGCCCGATGCGACCGATTCATGTCCAGCGGAGTGTTGCGTCTGACAGATCACCGTCGCGTCCGGCAGATCACCATCGAAACCAGCAGGGAGCCGAGAAGCGTGAAAGCGCTCGTCCTGGCGGGTGGCAGGGGCACGAGACTGCGCCCGCTGACGCACACATCCGCGAAGCAACTGGTCCCCGTCGCCAACAAGCCGGTGCTCTACTACGGCCTCGAGGCGATACGCGCGGCGGGCGTCACCAGCGTCGGGATCATCACTGGGAGTACCGGTGCGGAGGTCCGTGACGCGGTGGGCGACGGGTCGCGGTTCGGGCTCGACGTCACCTACATCCCGCAGGAGGAACCTCTCGGGCTGGCGCACTGCGTGCTGATCGCCCGCGAGTTCCTCGGCGACGAGCCGTTCGTCATGTATCTCGGCGACAACTTCCTGGTCGGCGGGATCGCCGACCTCGTCGACGCGTTCCGCCGCGGCGGATACGACGCCCAGGTCCTGCTGACGAGGGTCGCGGAGCCCCGGTTCTACGGGGTCGCGGAGCTCGGGTCCGCCGGCGAGATCATCGGGTTGCAGGAGAAACCGGTCCACCCGCGCAGCGATCTGGCGATTGTGGGGGTGTACTCCTTCTCACCGGCCATCCACGAGGCGGTCCGGGCGATCACGCCGTCGGCGCGCGGAGAGCTGGAGATCACCGATGCGATCCAGTGGCTGATCGAGAACGGTTACTCCGTCCACTCGCACATGGTGACCGGCTACTGGAAGGACACCGGTCGGCTGCAGGACCTGCTGGAGTGCAACCGCATGATCCTGGAGGCGGTCGAGCCGGACAACAGGGGAACGGTCGACGGGCTGAGCGAGGTCACCGGACGGGTCGTCATCGAGCCCGGGGCCGTCGTGGAGAACTCCGTCCTGCGCGGCCCGATCGTCGTCGGGGCCGATGCGAAGATCCAGTCCTCGTATGTCGGCCCCTTCACGTCGATCGGGCCGCGCTGCGTCGTGCAGAACGCGGAAGTCGAGTACTCGATCGTCCTCGACGACTCCTCCATCCACGGGGTCTCCCGGCTCGCGCACTCCCTCATCGGCCGCAACGTCGAAGTGAGCCGGGCCGAGGGGATCCCCAACACGTACGGGCTCATGGTGGGTGACCACAGCAGGATCCAGGTGCGCGCATGAGGGTCCTCGTCACCGGAGGAGCGGGGTTCATCGGCTCCCACTACGTACGGTCACTGCTCGGCGGCGCCTACCCGGGATGGGAGCACGCCCGCGTCACGGTCCTCGACAAGCTCACCTACGCCGGCGACCTCGCCAACCTCGCGCCGGTGGCGGATCATCCCGGGTACGCCTTCGTCCGGGGTGACATCACCGACGTCCGGCTCCTCTCCGAAGTCGTCCCGGGCCACGACGTGGTGGTGAACTTCGCCGCGGAGAGCCACGTCGACCGGTCGATCGCGGAGGCGGGCGATTTCGTGACGACCAACGTCCTCGGTACGCAGCGGCTGCTGCAGGCGGGGCTGGAGGCCGGGATCGGCACGTTCGTCCAGATCTCCACCGACGAGGTGTACGGCTCGATCGCCGAGGGCTCCTGGGACGAGTCCGAACCCCTGCTCCCGAACTCGCCCTACTCGGCGGCCAAGGCCTCCGCGGACCTGCTCTGCCGGTCCTACAACCGCACCCACGGTCTGGACGTGCGCGTAACCCGCTGTTCCAACAACTACGGCCCCTACCAGCACCCCGAGAAGGTCATACCGCTCTTCATCACCCACCTGATCGGCGGCCGGCGGCTCCCCCTCTACGGGGACGGCCGGAACGTCCGTGAATGGCTGCACGTCGACGACCACTGCCGGGGAATCCAGCTGGTGCTGGAGAAGGGCTGCCCCGGCGAGATCTACAACATCGGCGGCGGTGTCGAGCTCAGCAACCTGGAGCTCACCGAGCGGCTGCTCGCGGCCTTCGGCGCCGGCTGGGACAGGGTCCTGCGCGTTCCCGACCGGCTGGGGCACGACCTGCGGTACTCCGTCGACAGCACCAAGATCCGGGAGATCGGCTACGAGCCGCAGATGGATTTCGACGACGGGCTGACGGAGGTCGTGCGGTGGTACAGGGAGAACCCGGCGTGGTGGCGGGGCTCGGTGGCCTGACGCCGGAGGGCGGGAACGCCCTTCGGTCTCCGGGCGCTCCGGAGACGGCACGGACAGGCGGCGGAGGGACGCTCCTGCGGGCGGCGCCGGCGGTGGTGCTGTGCGTGTTCGTCGGCTGTGTTCTGGTGCGC
>NZ_CDRNDK010000158.1:0-13042 GCF_977012225.1 Planomonospora algeriensis
GTCCCGGTCTCCGGGAGCGGGCCGCCGGGGGGCGCGGGGCGGCCGTCCGCGGAACGGAGGACGACCGCGGGGCGGGAAGGCGCGGGAAGGGCCGCGGCGGCGAGGGGACGGGCTGCGGCGGGGAGAAAAGGCGGCGGGGAGAAAAAGGGGCGGGTCATCCGGTGCGGGGACGGGAAGACGCGCCCTGGCGGGCGTGGGGGACCCGCCAGGACGCGCTTCTCCCCGGTGCGGTGGCGCGAGGACCCCGGCGAGGGATGGGGTCCTCACGCGGTCGACGCGTGGGGGGTCGGTGGGGTGGAGCCTTTCGATGGATTTGTACCAACGATTGGATGATGCGGCTCCTGGGAGGCTAGGTCAAGGGGTGGTTCCCCACTAGAACCAAATCGTCTAGTTTTGTTGGCACAAAGGGGACTAAATGGCTCGGTCAACGCTGTATCAGCAGGTGGCCTCCGAACTCCGGAGGACCATCTACTCCGGTGCGCTCAAGCCGGGTGATCAGCTGCCGACCGAGGCCGAGCTCATGCTCACCCACCAGGTGAGCCGCAACACCGTACGGCTCGCCCTCGGCGAGCTGGTCAACGAGGGCCTGGTCACCCGGACGCCCCGCCGGGGCACCGTGGTCAGGGAGCGCCGCCCCCTATTGATGCATCCCCAGCGCGAGCTCCAGCCGCAGCCCGGGGAGACCCGGGAGGCCTTCGCCTGGGCGGTCTCCCAGGAGGGGCGCGAACCGAGCCAGGAGATCGAGGTCTCGATCGTGAACCCGGTCGAGGAGATCGCCAGCAGGCTGGAGCTGCCCGACGACGGGCTCGCCGTGGTCCGCCGCAGGCTGCGCTTCGTGGACGCGCAGCCGTACAACACCAACGACTCCTACTTCCCGCTCTGGCTGGTCTCCGGATCCGAGATCGCCCGTCCCGGCGACATCTCGCGAGGGGCCAACCGGGTGCTGGAGGAGCTCGGCCACGCCCAGGTGAGGGTCGTGGACGACATCTGGGCGCGGATGCCCACCAGCTCGGAGACCGAGCGGCTCCGGCTCCAGTCGGGCACGCCGGTCGTCGTCTACGTCCGCGTCGGCTACGACGAGGAGGACGTCCCCGTGCGGGTCGCGGTCTCGGTGCTCCCCGCCGACAAGCACCTGATCCGGTACGAGCTGAAAAGCCGTTGACCTCCCCCTGGCCGCCCTGATGGGACGGCCTCCGCCCTGCCCGCGCGGCAGGCGGCCACCGGGCGCGGCCCGCCGTGCGGGCGGGCGCGCCCCCTTTCCCCGGTCCGCCTCGGACCCCTAGCGCGGGGGCTCCCTGGCCCGGCGCGGATGCCGTGCGTCATCGGACGGATACCTTCCGTGTCATTTCACCCACCCAGCGCAACGAAGGGATCGACCATGCACTCCAGCACCATCACCCTCGGCACCCTCGGCACCCCCGCCCCCGCGCGGCGCCTCACGCCGCGCCGGGCGGACGCCGCGGACCTGCCGGGGGTGCTCGCGCTCCTGGCGCGGACCGCCGCCTGGCTGAACGGCCGGGGCGTACGGCAGTGGCCCGCCGGCGGTTTCCCGGCCGAGCGCATCACCCCGCTGATCGAGCGAGGGGACATGTACCTGCTGGACGGGGAGGACGGGCCGATCGCCACCGTGGCGCTGGACGGCCACGCCGACCCCGAGTTCTGGACCGCCCAGGACGACCCCGCCTCGGCGCTCTACGTCCACAAGCTCGCGGTGGCGCGCGGCTGCTCCGGCCGGGGGCTGGGCGAGGCGCTGCTCGACTGGGCGGGCCTGCGCGCGGTCGCGGCGGGCCGGCGCTGGCTCCGGCTCGACTGCGCCAAGGAGAACCGGCGGCTGCAGGACTACTACCGGCGGCAGCGCTTCACCCACCTGCGCACGGTCGACCTGCCGCACCGCGCCTCGGGAGCGCTGTTCCAGCGTCCGGGCGGCCTGCGCGGCGCCGCCCCGGCCGTCCCCGCGGCGCTCTCCGAGGGCGCCGAGGCCCTTCCGGGAGCCGTTCCGGCGGCGCTCTCCGAGGGCGCCGAGGCCGTCGCCTCCCCGGCCCGCCGGGGCCCGGCCCTGCTGGAGCATCCGTGAACCGCGGCGATCCTCGGACAAAGCCATCCGATAGCCTCACTTCATGACCGGATCCCTGCTTGAGGTGATCGCGCTCGACGTGCGCGACGCCGTCGCCGCCGAAGAGGGCGGCGCCGACCGCTTGGAGATCGTCGCCGACATGGCGTCGGGCGGGCTCACCCCGGCGGTGGACACGGTCGCGGCGATCGCCAAGGAGTGCAGGCTGCCGCAGATGGTCATGCTGCGGGGCGAGGCCTCGTTCCTGGCCTCGCCCGAGCGGCTGGAGGGCCTGCGGCGCGACGCCCGGGCCCTCTCCGAGGCGGGCGCGGCCGGGTTCGTGTTCGGCTTCCTCGACTCCACCGGGGCGGTCGACCTGGCCGCCACCGAGACGCTGATCCACGCGGTGGCCCCGCTGCCCTGGACCTTCCACCGGGCGGTGGACCACGCGGCCGACGTCCAGGCGGGCTGGCGGGCCGTACGGCTGCTGCCCAACCTCGCCACCGTGCTCACCGCGGGCGCGCCCGGCGGGGTGCGGGACGGCATGTCCGTCCTGCGGACCCGCTGCGAGGCCGGAGACGGCCCGCTCATCCTGGCCGGCGGGGGCCTGCGCCCCGGTCACGTCCCGGCCCTGCTGGAGTACGGCGTGCGCGCCTTCCACGTCGGGAGCGCGGTGCGCGCGTCGTGGTCGGACCCGGTCGAGGCGCACCTGGTCCGCCGCTGGCGTGAACTGGTCGACTGACCACAACTGGTCGACTGACCACCGGAGCCGGCGCCCGGGTCCGCGGTCTCCCGCGCTGGAGAGTCCTCGCGCCGGAGGGCTCCCGGTCCGGGTGCCCCGTGAGGCCGCTCCGGCGGATCAGGGCCGGGTCAGGGCCGTCCCAGGGCCAGCTCCGCGCGGCGCAGCGCGGCGCTCATCGTCTTGACCGTCGCCGGCTCGTCCATCACGCCGCCGCCCGCCGCCCGCCGCTCCTGGAAGTCCCGGACCCGGCGGGAGAACTCGGCGTGATGGCGCAGGTGGAAGTCGTAGACCGCGGCGTAGCGGCTGACCAGGTGCGAGGGGTGCATGTCCCACCCCTGGTAGAAGCCGTGGCGCAGGGAGTGCCTGACCAGCTCGGCGTGGCGTGACCACAGGGCGTGCACGTCGCGGGTGCGCCGGAGGCGGGGGAGGCGGCGAGGGATCCGTCCGACAGCTCCACGCCGGTCCCGGCGAACGCGGTCTGCATGACGTGCCTGGCGTGGTCGCACGCCGGGTGGTCCAGCCGCTGCTCGTGCGGGGGCAGCGCGCAGCTCGCGGTGTAGTCGAAGACGCCGAAGTGCGCGGCCGAGAGCCTGTCGCCGAGTGAGGCGGCCAGCTCGGGGCCGAGGAACCGGAGCGTCTGGACGGCCTCGACCTGGATCTCGAACCGCAGCGTCCCGGCGCCCAGGCCCAGTTCCCGCTCCAGCGCCCCCAGGCAGTCGGCGAACTGGTGCAGGTAGTCCTCCATGAGGACCTTGGGGAAGGTGACGACGAACCCCTCCGGCAGCCGGCCGGCCCGTTCCACGATCCCGGTCAGGAACCCGTCCAGCGTCCGCAGGCTCCGGCCGGGGTCGCCGTCGGCGAACGACTTGACCCGCAGCCCCCACCGGCGCGGGAGCGTCCCGGCCGCGTGCAGGGCGGCGACCGCCGAGGCGGCGCGGGCGACGTCGCGGTCCTCCTCGGCGGGGCGGACGCCGTACCCGTCCTCGAAGTCGACGCGCAGGTCCTCCACCGGCTCGGCGGACAGCTTCGCGGCGATCCTCGGGTGCAGTTCCGCGGCGGCGTCCTCCGGCACGCCGAAGACCCGGGCGAGGGTCCCGGGGCCGGACAGGTGGCCGGTGAGCAGCTCCAGCGCGTCCCGCCCCCACTCCGCCACCGTCTCCGGGCCGAACCGGTCGGCCGGGACGTAGACGGTGTGCACGGGCTGCCAGCGGGGCGCCGCCTGGGGGAAACGCGCCGACTGCTCCCGGTGGGCCCGCTCGAAGCCGGGGATCAGTGCCAGGGGATCGGCGAGCGTGACGCGCACGGTGGTGCTCCTTGCCGTCGGAGGGCGGCGCCGCCGGGGCGGGTCACCCGAACCCTAGAACCCGTCCGGGGCTCACCGGAACCGCCCGCGGCCCTCACCCCGCGCCGGGGTGCTCCACGCCGGCCTGTCCCGTGCCGGGCTGCGCCGTACCGGGCCTTCCCGTGTCCGAGCGGGCGTCGGCGTCACGGTGGCGGCGCCGCTCGCCCAGGGGCGCGCTGGAGGTGGCGCAGACGCGGTTGCGGCCCTTGTGCTTGGCGGTGTAGAGGTTCGCGTCGGCCAGGGCGATGAGCTCGGCCTGGGTGCTGTGGGGCTGGGAGGCGGTGACGCCGATGCTCACGGTGACGGGCAGCTCCCCGGTGAGCGCCTGCCAGGGACGGGACGCGATGGCGGCCCGCAGTTCCTCCAGCCGGGCCACGGCCGCGGCGGGGCTGATCCCGGTCAGCACGATCAGGAACTCCTCGCCGCCCATCCGCGCGGCGAAGCCCAGGCTGGCGCAGGCGGGGTCCGGTACGGCGTCGAGCATCTTGGCGACGGCGACCAGGACCTGGTCGCCCACGTCGTGGGAGCAGGTGTCGTTGATCCGCTTGAAGTGGTCGAGGTCGACGAGCGCGACCGTCACCGCGTCGTCCGTCAGGGCGGCGGCGGAGAGGAGCTCGGGCAGGTGCTCGTCGACGTAGCGGCGGTTGCGCAGCCCGGTGAGCGGGTCGCGGCGGGCCTGCTCGCGGAAGAGCTCGGCCTCCTGGCGCGCCTCGCTGGCCTCGAACATGACCTGCCGGGTGCGGGCCCGGGCCTCCCGCTGCTGGGAGACCAGGTCCTTCTCGGCCGCGTGGTAGGCCTTGTACGCCTCGAACGCCCGCCGGTAGTCGCCGGTGGCGGCGTGCAGCTCGGCCTGCTCCTGCTGCAGCGGGACGAGGATCCGGAGGTAGCCGTGCTCCTCGCAGATCGACCGGCTGCGGTCCAGGTTCGCCTGGGCCTCCTTCAGGGTGCCCAGGTGGCGCTGGGCGATGGCCAGGGTGAGCAGGATCTCGGGGAGCGCGGCCGCCTGCTTCAGCTCCTGGTCCTCGTACATCCGGATGCCCGTCTCGGCGGCCATCACGGCTTCCGCGTGGTGGCCGAGCGGGATCTGGAGCCGGGCGATGGTGTCCAGGTGGGAGACGTCGAGCTCGTAGTCGTGGGCCGCGCTGACCGCCAGCATGCGCTCGACGGACTCCCAGGCGACGTCGTAGCGGCCGGCCTCGTACTCGGCGTAGGCGAGGTTGTTGAGGACCGTGACGTGCCGCTCCACGTCGATCGTGGTGGCGAGGCGCTCGGCCTGCCGGTAGCGCTCGCGGGAGGCCTCGATGGAACCGGTCTCGTCGAGCGCGTCCGCCAGCCGCATCAGGTGGGCCAGCCGGATGCGGGGGTGCGTGCTCTCCTCCAGTGCCTCCACGGAGCTGACCGTGTGCTCCAGCGAGGCCGCCGGATCGCCCAGATCCCGGTAGGCCCGCGCCATCAGCAGGTGGGTGCGGGCCAGCAGCGGACGGCACTCGTTGTCGACCGCCCACCGGTTGACCTGCCACATCACCGGTATCACGGAGGTCAGATCGCCCCAGCGCGTCTGCACGTCGACCTGGACCAGCTTCGCGCGCAGGGCCAGCACGACGTCGCCGAGCTCCTCGGCCGCCCGCTCCAGCTCCACCGCGCGGTCGAACGCCGTCTCGATGTTGTAGCCGCTGGTGATCTCCAGTGCCTCCAGCTCCGCCGAGAGCTCCTCCGGCGTGGACGGTCCGGCCGCCTCACCGGACCCGGCGGGAGCGGCGGAGACGTCCGGCACGGCGGTCCCGGCGGCGGAACCGGGGTGAGCCGGGTCCGTGACGGGAGCCTTCGGTGCCGGTTTCGAGGCAGGGTCGGTCAACGGTCCGTTCACGGAGCCCTCATCGGTAGCCGAATCCGATTCTGTAGAAGTTCGGCCCGATAACGGTTAGATCATTTCTTTACCGGGCCGCGAGGTCCTCGGCGCCCTCCATGCCCTCCGTGCCCTCGGCACCCCCGGCGCCCTCGGTGCGGTCCGTCCCGCCCAGGGCCCCGTCCTCCCGGGGTCCCCGACCCTCCAGCACGGCGGCGATCGCGGCGGCGCCGGCCAGTTTCACCCGCTCGCCGCGACCGAGGGACCGGGCCAGCGCGGCCTCGGCGGCCTCGATGGCCCGCCACCCGTCGTAGGTCACGGGGGAGAGCCCGCGCCGGGCGAGGAGCGGGTCCAGTTCCGTGTGCCGCACCGGCGCGCGGCCGGAGAGGTCGGCCAGCAGGGTGCGGACGGTCTCGGCGGCGTCGGACTTGTTGGTGCCGATCACACCGCTGGGCCCGCGCTTGAGCCAGCCCGCGACGTATTCGCGTTCGCCCACCCGTCCCGCCTCGTTCGGCACGGTCATGGTGGCCTCGGAGAACGGGACGCCCGGCAGCGGGACGCTGCGGTATCCGACCGAGCGCAGGACCATGCCGACGGGGAGGACCTCGAACTCGCCGGTGCCGACGACGCGGCCGTCGGCCAGGCGGGTCCGCTCGAGCCTGAGGGCCTCCACCCGGTCGCGGCCCAGGATCTCCACGGGTCGCATCCAGAAGCGCACGTCCAGGCGCCGGGGGCGGCCCGCCGGGGAGCGGGCGGCCCAGGACTGCAGCACCTCGACGTTCCCCCGGACCTGCCGCGACAGGCCCTCCACCGAGGCCGCCGCCTCCTCCGGCCGCACGAGCACGTCGGCGTTGGCCAGCTCGCCGAGCTCCCGCAGCTCCTTCAGGGTGAACTTGGCGTGCTCCGGTCCCCGGCGGCCGATCAGGTGGACGGTCCTCACCCGGCTGGCGGCCAGCCGGGCCAGGACCTCCTCCGGCACGTCGGTGGCGCGCAACTCGTCGGCGGTCTTGGCCAGGATCCGCACGACGTCCACCGCCACGTTGCCCACGCCGACCACCGCGACCTCGGGGCTGTCCAGCAGGAAGCGGTCGGCGGGCACGTCCGGGTGCCCGCAGTACCAGTTCACGAAGTCGGTGGCCGCCACGCTGCCGGGCAGGTCCTCGCCGGGGACGCCCATCCGCCGGTCGACCATCGCGCCGGTGCAGTAGACCACGGCGTCGTAGCAGTCCAGCAGGTCGTCGCGGCCGACGTCCCGGCCGAACTCGATCCCGCCGAGGAAGCGCACACCGGGCAGCTCCAGCACCCGGCGCAGGTAGCCGGCTATCGACTTGATCGAGGTGTGGTCGGGGGCCACGCCGTACCGCACCAGCCCGTAGGGGGTGGGCAGCCGCTCCAGCACGTCCACCTCGACGGGACCGGTGGCCTGCCTCGCCAGCGCCTCGGCGGTGTAGATCCCGGCGGGGCCGGATCCGACGACCGCGACTCGCAGTGACACGTCGCCTCCCAGGGGTTGTGCCGGTGGCCGCGCATCGGCAGGGGCGCGCTTCCTCCAACGTACTCCTGAGACCGCCCGCGCGGGACGCATCCGGTGGCATCCGCGCCGGAGCGGGCGGCGGCGTCTCCGGCAGGGGGCGCGGTAGGCCCGGGGGTTCCGGCCGGAGGGATGGGAAAGAGAAGGGATGGTTCCCGTGCGGAGCCCGTGAGGAGGGGGCGAAGGAGCGGTAAAGCGCGGACGGGCGCGGGACCGGAGCTGGCACGCTCCGATGCATGAGGGGACCGGGCGGGGACGGGCGCTCCGCGAGTGCGCCCGACGAGATCCAGCCGGTGGGCGCCCACGGTTCGAGGCGTTCGGCCGGGTGATGGCGGCGCTCGGCGGCGAGGCCGAGTTGATGGAGTCGTGCCGCGACCTGACCTGGTGGCGGGGGGCCGACGACAGCTGGCACATCGAGTGGCGCGAGGGGCCCTACGCCGCCGAGGTGGCGCGGACGCTGGCCGAGCGGGTCGGGGAGCCCGGCGCCCCGGCGGACCCCGTCGGGCGGGCCACCCCGGCTGTCCGCCGTCTCGACGTGGTGGGTGTCCGCTTCGTGCTGCGGGCCGTCGACCCGCTCGGCCGGGACCGCCCCCACACCCGTCTCGGCCCCTGGCGCCTGGCCGAGGTCCTCGACACGACCCGTCGCGGCCCCTCCCCCCGGCCCTGGGAGCAGCTCCTCGGCGGTTGACCGGGTCACAGGCCGGCGGCCGCGGCGAGGCGGGCCCGGTGGGCCTGCGGCGGGCCGAAGAGCTGGGCGCCGGCGGCGGCCCGCTTGAGGTGGCGGTGGGCCGGATGCTCCCAGGTGACGCCGGTGCCCCCGTGGATCTGGATGTTCTCGCCCGCGGCGGCCAGATAGGCCTCGGTGCAGTAGGAGCCCGCGATCGCGGCGGCGACCGGAAGCCCGCCGGGGAGGGCGCGGGCGGCGGCCAGCGCGGCCGAGCGGGCGGACTCGACGAGCAGGAGCAGGTCGGCGAGCTTGTGCTTGACGGCCTGGAAGGAGCCGATGGGGCGGCCGAACTGGTGGCGCCGGAGGGCGTGCCGCACGGCGGCCTCCAGGCAGGCGGCGGCGCCGCCGGACTGCTCGGCCGCCAGGCAGGCGACGCCCGCGTCCCGGACCCGGTCGCGGGCCGTGCCGTCGCCGGCCGGCCGTACGGGGACGGCGTCGAAGGAGAGGGCGACGAGCGGGCGGGTCTGGTCGAGCGCCGTCAGCGGCGTGCGGGACGAGGGCACGGCCTCGACCAGTTCGTCGCCGGCGAAGGCCAGGACCACCTCGCCGTCCAGCACGCAGGGCGCGGTGCCGGTGAGCCGTCCCCGGGACAGGACCAGGTCGGCGTCGCCGGGCAGCAGGACGGTCGCGGTGCGGGAGCCGTCGGCGATGGCGGGCAGCAGCCGGGCCATCGCCTCGGGTCGGCGGCGGCCCTGAGCGCCTCGACGGCGAGCACGGCGGTCGCCAGGTAGGGGTGGGAGGACAGGACGCGGCCGAGTTCCTCGCAGACGACCGCCTGCTCGGCCGCGCCGCACCCCGCCCCGCCGTACTCCTCGGGTACGGCCAGGCCCGCCACGCCGAGCTCCCGGGCGAAGCGGTCCCAGGGGGCGCCGGGGCGCCCGGCGAGGAAGGCGCGGACGGCGTCGCGGAGGTCGGCCTGGTCCTCGGTGAGGCCCATACCGGTGGACTCGGCGGGCTCAACCGGCCCGGTCGGCTGAATCGGTCCGGTCGGTCCGGTCGGTCCGGCGGGGACCGCGGACGCCGCGGGCGGGGCGGGCCCGGCGATCGCCGGGGCGGCGGGGTCAGGGTGCACACGCGCAGCATAAGCAAGCGACCGGTTGTTTAGTAGAGCTTGAACGTTTTTGTGTGTTCTTGCAGGTCATATATGCTGCGCGTGGCCACGGGCGGGGGCGGATCGGGGGATCAGCGGCTTTGGTTGGGCAGAACGACACGTTCGACTTCATCACGGGGGACCGCCGGGAGCGGGTGATCCTCTGGCACATGATGCTCTCGCTCGTCGCGGGGCTGCTGCTCGGCGCCTTCGGCGAGATGCTCGCCCACGGGCCGGGCCCGCTGGTCGCGGCCTACGACCCCTACGCCTACCTCGCCCTCGCGCTCGCCGTCGGCAGGACGGCCGCGGGGTTCGGCTGGGCGGCGCTGGGCGGGGTGCTCGCCGCGCTCGGGCCGGTCGTCCCGATCCTGGCGGCGGGGGCCTTCCCGGCGGGCTACCACCCCTTCCACGTCGGGGCCGAGGGCACGGTGCCGGGCGTCACGCTCCTCGCCCTCGCCCTCTGCGCCCTGCTGGCCTACGCGACCAGGCGGGACGGCCCGCGGGGAGACCTCGCCGCGGCGCTGCCCGCCGGGGTCCTGATGATCGAGGCCGTCGAGGCGGCGCAGTCCGGCTCGTGGAGCGTCCAGGCCGCCGCGGTCCTGCTGCTCGCCGTGGTCCTCTCGCTGCGCCGGGGGGCCGGGGCGGTGCGCTCCGCCCTGGCGGGCGCGGTCCTGGCGGCCGCCCATCTGCTCTTCGTCGCCGGTCCGTGACGGGCCGCGGGACCCCGATGGCAGGCGCGCGCCCCGCCGGGCTCGCTACCCTGTAGGACACCGATTCCCTGCCATCTAGGAGTAGCCGTGCTGCTGCGCATGTCGTCGCTGTTTCTTCGAACGCTGAGGGACGACCCGGCAGACGCGGAAGTCCCGAGCCACAAGCTGCTCGTCCGCGCCGGCTACGTCCGCCGGGTCGCCCCCGGCGTCTACTCCTGGCTGCCGCTCGGCAAGATGGTCCTGGAGAACGTCACCCGCGTCGTGCGCGAGGAGATGGACCGGATGGGCGGCCAGGAGGTGCTCTTCCCTGCCCTCCTGCCCAGGGAGTACTACGAGGCCACCGGCCGCTGGACGGAGTACGGCGACACGCTCTTCCGGCTCAAGGACCGCAAGGGCGCCGACTACCTGCTCGGCCCCACCCACGAGGAGATGTTCACCGACATGGTCAAGGGGGAGTACTCCTCCTACAAGGACTACCCGGTGACGCTCTACCAGATCCAGACGAAGTACCGCGACGAGGCCCGGCCCCGGGCCGGCATCCTGCGCGGGCGCGAGTTCGTCATGAAGGACTCCTACTCCTTCGACCTCGACGACGACGGCCTCAAGCGCTCCTACGAGCAGCACCGCGAGACCTACATCCGCACCTTCGACCGGCTCGGCATCACCTACAAGGTCTGCTTCGCCACCTCGGGGGCGATGGGCGGATCGGCCTCGGAGGAGTTCCTGGCCCCGGCCGAGACCGGCGAGGACACCTTCGTCGCCTGCCACCACTGCGGCTACGCCGCCAACGCCGAGGCGGTCACCACCCCCGCCCCGGCCGCGCCCGCCGGCGAGCAGCCCGCCCTGCGGGTGCTGGACACGCCGAACACCCCCACCATCGAGTCGCTGGTCGCCCACCTCAACGAGCACCACGGCCTGGACGTCACCGCCGCCGACACGCTCAAGAACGTCGTGCTCAAGGTGACCACCCCCGGCTCGGACAAGACCGAGGTCCTGGTCGTCGGCGTCCCCGGTGACCGCGAGGTCGACTTCAAGCGCCTGGAGGCCGCCCTGGCCCCCGGCGAGCCCGCCATCTTCGAGGCCGAGGACTTCCACAGGCACCCCGGCCTGGTGCGCGGCTACATCGGCCCGCAGGTCCTCAAGGGCCTCGGCATCCGCTACCTCGTCGACCCCCGCGTGGTCTCCGGCAGCGCCTGGGTGACCGGCGCCAACGAGCCGGGCAAGCACGCCATCGGCGTGGTCGCCGGCCGCGACTTCGTCCCCGACGGCACCATCGAGGCCGCCGAGGTCCGCGCCGGCGACGCCTGCCCGGCCTGCGGCTCGGGGCTGTCCATCGACCGCGGCATCGAGATCGGCCACATCTTCCAGCTCGGCCGCAAGTACGCCGACGCCGCCAAGCTCGACGCCCTGGGCCCCGACGGCAAGCCGGTCCGCGTCACCATGGGCTCGTACGGCATCGGCGTCTCCCGCGCGGTGGCGGTGCTCGTCGAGCAGCGGCACGACGAGCTCGGGCTCCTGTGGCCCCGCGAGGTCGCCCCCGCCGACGTCCACATCGTGGGCACCGGCAAGGAGAACCAGATCGAGGTCGCCACCCGGCTCGCCGAGGAGCTCCACGCGCGGGGCCTGCGCGTGCTGGTGGACGACCGTGCCGGGGTCTCGCCGGGCGTGAAGTTCAAGGACGCCGAACTGCTCGGCATGCCGACCATCGTGGTGATCGGCCGCGGCCTGGCCCAGGGCGTCGCGGAGCTGCGCGACCGGGCGACCGGCGTCAAGGAGGAGATCCCGATCGCCGAGGCCGCCGACCGCGTCGAGGCCGCCTGCCGGGCCTGATCCTCCGGCCGGGCCCCGTTCCGGGGCCCGGGCGCCGTGACCGGCCGCCGCGGAAACCTCCTTTTCGATCATCGGAGTGGTAGCTTTTACGGACGATCGACACCCGCGAGGCATATGGGGTGAGGTTGCGTGAAAGGGTTCGACCTCCATTTCGACGCGCTGGAAGACTGCGCGAACAAGGCCAGAAGCGTCGCGAACCAGTTCAGGAGCACGGCCGACGAGCGGCCCGCCGACGTCGGCTCCTCCTGCTTCGGGAAACTCGAGGGCGCGTCCGGCAGGCTCGTCGACGCCGTCCGCAGGCTCGAGGGGAAGATCGAGACGGAGACCCGGCACGCCCAGCGGAACCTCGACAAGGTCGAGGCGGCGCTGCACACCGTCATCGCCAACGTCCGCAGGTCCGACGGGCCGGAGACCCCGGTGGAGAGCGTGTGACGGGCGGCGGGGACGGCGAATTCGGCGCCCTCCTGCGCATCGTCGCCGAACTGACCGGCGACCAGTCCGAGATCTCCGGGATCGCGAAGCGCTGGCGGACGCTGGCTACCGGCGTCGGCACGCACACCGGCGCGCTCAAACGCGCGGCCGGCACCGTGGACGACGCCTGGAACGGCGGCGCCGCCGAGGACTTCACCGGGTACATGGCCCGGTACCCGCGGGCGGGAACGGCCCTCGGCGGCGCGCTGAAGAGCTGCGCCGCCACGCTGGAGAACGCCGGGAGCGCGCTGGAGGCCGCCAAGGACGAGGTCCAGGCGATCTACGAGGAGAAGCGGGCCTGGCTGGCCGGGCAGCGCGAAAAGACCGGCGGCGCCGTACCGGCGGAGAGCGTCGGCTCCCAGGTGGCCGACGCCCTCAGGAGGGCCGAAGGGGCGCGGCGGCGGGCCGTCCAGGCGGTCGAGGCGGCGGCCGCGGAGATCGGCGGGCATCTCGGCACCGCGTTCTTCACCGCCATCCCCGCCCCGGGGGACCAGGCCTTCGTGCCCCGCAACGACCCCGCGACGCGCTGGGTGCCCGACCCGGCCTTCCGGCAGGGGAGCTCGACGCGGCTGGCCGGATACGAGGGCTCCACCCCGGTGAACGGCGGGAGCGGCGGCTCCGGAGGGTACGGCGCGGGCACCGGGCACGGGCCGGGCGGCGGCCGAGCGGCTCCGCACGGCACGGAAGCCGTACCAGACGGTGA
>NZ_CDRNDK010000159.1:0-13038 GCF_977012225.1 Planomonospora algeriensis
CACTCCAGCCGGCGGCGTCGGGCTCGCGGACGGCGGCGGGGAGCAGGTCGCCCGCCGCCGCCAGCAGCAGCCCGGCCACCTCGATCGCGCCGCGCGCGGTGAAGTGCGTGTCGTCGGCGCTGCCCCGGGGGTAGTGGGGATGCGGGTCGAGCCAGAGGAACAGCTCCCTGGTCGCCTCGGGGCCGAGCTCCCGCCAGCGCCGGAAGCTCGCGGCCTGCAGGTCGATCAGGGGCACCCCCTCGGCGGCGGCCAGGTCCCGCATCGCGTCGGGGTAGCGGCCGTGCGTGCCCTCCGGACCGAAGGCGCGCCGTTCGACGGAGGTGACCAGCACCGGGCGCGCGGCCCGCTCGCGGGCCCCGCGGACGTAGCGGCGCAGGTAGTCCTGGTAGCCGCCGTACGGCGGGGCGAAGCGGCCCTGCTCGTGCTTGCCGTCGTTGTGGCCGAAGCAGATCAGCAGGTGGTCGCCCGGCCCGATGGCGTCCATGATCCGCTGGTACATCCCCAGGTGCTCGACCGAGGTGCGGGCGCTGGCCCCGGGGACGGCCTCGTTGACCACGGGCACGTCCCAGAAGAGCGGGAGCGCCTGTCCCCAGCCCGCCTGCGGGGCGAGCGTGACCGGGTAGGTGGCCGCGGTGGAGTCCCCGGCGATGAAGACCGTCACGACGCCTCCCCTGCCGCGCCCGCCGGGGCGCCGCTTCCCACCGCGTCCGCCGGGGCGCCGCTTCCGGCCGTGTGCGCGTGCCCGCCGTACCCGCGGCCTCTGCCAGGCGCGCGGCGGCCGCCCGGTCGAGCCTGCCGTCCGCCACGACCGTGACCACCCGCCGGGTCAGCGTGTCCGCGACGGCCAGCGGCCGGTCCCAGGCGAGGGCCGGGCCGACGCCGGGGTACTCGGCGACCCGCACGAACCACGGGTCGACCGTGCCGACCTGGACGAAGACCAGGCTCCAGGCGTCGGAGACCAGCGCCAGCCAGGGGGTGGCGCCGCCGTGCACGGCCTGCTCGCCCTCGGCCTCGGCGGTGAACACCGCCAGGCCCGCCGAGTCCTTGGGCGCCCGCCAGAAGAACCCGCCGTACCCGGCGCCCGGCCGTCCCTTGCAGGCCGAGCTCTTGATCTCCAGTGGCTCGCGCACGGTGAGCTCGAAGGCGAAGTCCAGCGCCCAGGCCCCGCCCGCGCCCGGCGTCCGGGCCCCGTCCGCGGTCTCTCCGGCCCCTGAGCCCCGAGCGAGCCGGACGTCTCCGTCCCGGCCCCCGGCACCGGCACCGGCACCGGCACCGGCACCGCCAGCACGGTCCGCCGCTCCCGGGCGACGGTCGCGCCGTCGGGCCCGATCCAGGTCAGCTCCTCGGAGAATCCGCCCTCGGCCTCCTCGAAGGCGTCGTGCCGCTGCCTGCCGTGGTCGTCCAGCCAGGTCGCGCCCTGGTCGCGGACGAAGGTCCGGCCGCCCCAGAAGTTCACCGCGCCGACGTCCGCGATGGCCAGGCTGACGCCCAGATGGTGGACGTGGTCGTCGGGACGGAACTCGGTGACCGGCACCCCGCCCCGGGTCCGCACCGGGTGCAGGTAGGGCCGGGGCGAGTCGGTGGCGGGCAGGTCGGAGCGCCACACGTAGGACGCGACCGGCGTCCCCGCCACACTCAGCTCCCGCGTGTCCGCTCCCGCCGTGCCGTCCGCCTCCGGCGTGCCCGTCTCCGTCATCCGCGCCTCCCGCGTGCCCGTCTCCGTCGTGTCCTCACCGTTCCCGCCGTCCCCGTCACGCGCCCGCCTCCCGCGGGCCCGGCTCCCCCCCGGTCCGCCCAGGCCACGCCCAGCTCGGAGAAGAGGGCCAGCCGCTCGGCGCTCGCGTCCGTCAGCGCCTTGACGCCGGGCAGCTCCCGCCGATCGGGGTGGAGCACCTGGTGCTCGTCCGCGATCGGCAGCGGGTCGGGCGCCAGCCGTACCGCCTCCATGAACTCCATGAAGGCGCCGGTGCGGGCCAGCGGCACCAGCAGCTCCACCCCGGTCCTGACGTGCTCGACCAGGTTCTCCAGCAGGTTCGCCCGGGGGTGGACGATCCCGTCGAGCTCGTCGGTGGTGTAGGTCAGCCGGGCGGTGCCCGCCGAGCCGTGCACGATCAGGTACGGCTCGGTGCGCCCCGTCGAGCAGAGCGTCACGGCCACGGTGATCACCCGGCCGTCCGCCAGGCGGATCCGGGCCGTGGAGGTGTCGTCCGCCTCGATCGGGTTGGCGTGGAACATCTCCAGCTCGACGGAGGAGACCGCGCCGCGCTCCTCGGCCCCGGCGACCGCCAGCGCGGTGGCGGTCGCGTGCGCGAACGGGTTGGTGAGCGCGCCGTCCACCACGTCCTGGCCGTCCAGCCGCCGCCGGCCCGACCAGGCCGAACGGGTGTAGTACTCGGCGGGCCGCTCCCAGGCGCCCGCCACCCCGATGCCGCGGACCTCGCCGAACTCTCCGGAGGCGATCCGCTTGCGCAGCGCGGGGATGGCCGCGGAGGCGAGGCTCTGGAAACCGACCTGGCAGGCCAGGCCGCTCCCCCGCACCGCCGCGGCGATCCGCTCGAAGGCGGCCAGCGAGGCCGCGGGCGGCTTCTCCAGCAGCAGATGCGAGCCCGCGCCCAGCGCGGTCACGGCGAGGTCGGCGTGGGTGTTGATCGGCGTGCACAGGATGGTGACCTCGGCGCCGGTGCGCTCGATCAGCCCGGCCAGGCCGTCGGGGCGCACCTGCTCGGGGGTGCCCAGGCCGTGCAGCCAGTCGGCCTCCACCGGGCGCACGTCGCAGACGCCGACCAGCTCGACCAGCCCCCGCGCGGACAGCCCGCGCAGGTTCTCCAGGTGCGACCGGCCGTGACCGTACACGCCCGCGAGCACGACCCTGGTCGCCCTGCCTTCCACCGGCCCCGTCACCGTGCCTTCCACCGGGCCGCCCGCCCGGTCCGTCACTCCGCCCATGTCAGTCCCAGCCCCGGCCGGCCCGCCGAGCGCAGCTCCGTGCCGGTGATCTCCACCGGGTACGGCGCGGCCAGCAGTCCCAGATCCGACAGCGAGGCGTCCTCCACCAGCTCCACCATGACGGGGTGGTGCAGGGTGAGGGCGAGCTGCCCGGAGAGCTCGGTCAGCAGGTGCGGGTAGACCGGCACGTCGAAGGCGCGGGCCAGCTCGGCCACGCGCAGGAACGGGGTGATCCCGCCGACCCTGACCACGTTGGGCTGGACCACGTCGCAGGCGCCCGCGACCAGCAGGTCCCGGAAGCCGTGCACGGTGTAGACGTTCTCGCCCACCGCCACCGGCACGTCGATGCTCCGCCGCAGCTCCACGTGGGCGGCGATGTCGTCGGCGGGCAGCGGCTCCTCGATCCAGTGCAGGCCGTACGGCTCCAGCGCGGCGATCGCGCGGCGGGCCCGGTGCAGGTCCCAGCGCTGGTTGGCGTCGATCATCAGGATCGTGCCGGGGCCGACGACCTCGCGGACCGCGGCGACCCGCTCGACGTCCTCGGCCAGGTCGGGCCTGCCCACCTTCATCTTGACCGCCGGGTACCCGGCGGCCTTCCAGCGCCCGGCCTGCTCGACCAGCTCGTCCAGGGAGTAGTGCAGGTTGACGCCGCTGCCGTACACCGGGAGGTTCTCCCGGCGCGGGCCGAGCACGTCCACCAGGGAGGACTCCCCGCAGCGCAGGTCCCACAGCGCCAGGTCGACCCCGGCCATCGCGACCGTGGCCAGCCCGCCGCGCCCGGCCTCGCTCAGGTGGACCGCGAGCCGGTCCCAGACCACGCCCGGGTGGGCGGGCAGGCCGATCAGCGCCTCGCGGACGTCGTTGTCCAGCAGGGCCTGTACGGCGTGCGCGCCGATCTGCGGCGTCCAGGAGAAACCGGTGCCGGTCCGCCCGTCCTCCAGCGTGACCTCGCACACGATCACGTGGTTGTACGGCACGTCCGCGCCCCACGGCCGGCGCAGCGGCGCCGACCGCAGGGTGGTCCGCAGATCCTTGATCATTCGGACACCAGGGCGAGGCCGCGCTTGATGATCTCGTCGAGCTCCGCCAGGTGCTCGGGGGCCAGGTCGGTCAGCGGCGCCCGGACCGGGCCGACGTCCAGGCCGCGCAGCCGCAGGCCCGCCTTGACCAGCGCGACCGCGTAGCCCGGTCCCTTGCCGCGCAGCTCGACCAGCGGCGCGTAGAACTCGGTCAGCAGCCGCTCGCTCAGGTCGCCGCCGTTGAAGTACGCGGTGGCGATCTCCGGGGCGAAGGCGAACACGGCCGAGGAGTACAGCTCCACACCGAGGCCGCGGTAGGCCGGCATGGTCAGCTCGGCGGTCGGCAGGCCGTTGAAGAAGGTGAAGTCCGGGCCGATCTCCCGCCGGACCGCCAGCACGGTGCGCTGGAAGCGGTCGATGTCGCCCAGGCCGTCCTTGAGGCCGATGACGCCGGGGATGCGGGCCAGCTCCACCACCGCGTCGGGCTCCAGCACCAGCGCGCCGCGCTGGTAGACGATGACGGGCAGCTCCGCGGCGACCGCGCGGACGTACTCCACGAATCCGGCGCGGCTGCCGAGCATCAGGTAGGGCGGCATGAGCAGCAGGCCGTCGGCGCCGGCCGCGCGGGCCGCGCGGGCCTGCTCCAGGCCGCGCCGAGCGGCCGCCCGCGCCCGCGAGCACCGGCACCGCGCCCTGGACGGTCTTGACCGCCACCTCGACGGCGCGGACGTGCTCGCTCTGGGAGAGCGCGGAGAACTCCCCGGTGCCGCAGGCGACGAAGACGCCGCCCGGCCGGTGCTCCAGGTTCCGGGCGATGTGCTCGGCCAGCACGTCCTCGGCCAGCGCGCCCTCGGCGTCGAACGGCGTCACGGGGAAGAACAGGACTCCGCTGAGATTCATGGTCGGTCGTTCCCTTCGGGAAGGCTCTGCTTCGGGAAAGTCTGCTGTCGGGGATGTCCCGGATTCGGAAGGACCCCCTGCCCCGGGTGCCGGGAGGTCCTGTCCTGGCTCCGGAGAGCCCTGCTTGGAGAGAGCCCCGCCTCAGGCGAGCTCGGTGCGCCAGCTGCGCTTGGCCTGCCAGCCGAGCATGCGCTCGGCCTTGGCGGACGAGAAGGCCGGGGCGGTGCCGGTGAGGCCGTCCGCCAGGCCCGCGGTGGAGGGCATGACCTGCGGCAGCAGCTCGGCCAGCGGCTCGCGGGCCAGCGCGTCGGCGGCCCCGGCGAAGAAGGTCTCGCCGTTCGGCAGGCCGGGAAGCCGCTCCAGGAGGGTGATGAACAGGTCGGCCGCGTCACGGGCGTCGATGTAGTTGAACAGCGAGACCCCGGCGATCTCCGGCCGGTCCAGCCGCTCGGTCACCGTGTGCCCCGACTGGGTCGGCGCGCCTCCCACTCCTCCGGCGCGATCACGAAGCAGGGCCGCACCGCGGCCAGCTTCGTCGTGGTCGTGGCGCGGGCGAAGGAGCGCATCGTCTCCTCGGCCACGTGCTTGGAGAGGCTGTAGGCGTTCCACGGCTGGGCCGGGTGGTCCTCGTCGAGGGGCAGGTAGGAGGGGGTCCAGCCGGTCGGCGAGCCGTACCCGATGACGGTCGGGCTGCTGGCCACGACCACCTTGCCCACGCCCAGCGCCACCGACGCGTCGCAGACGTTGAAGGCCAGCCTCGTGTTGGTCTGGAAGATCACCTGGTCGCTGCGGCTGAACGGGGTGGCGATGGCCGCCAGATGCACCACGGCGTCCGGCCGGAACCGGGCGATCACCTCGTAGGCCTCGCCGAGATCGGTCAGGTCGGCGGGGAGGCTGTCGGCGGCGTCCACCGGGGTGCCCGGCATGCTGTCCACGCCGATCACCTCGTGACCGGCGGCGGCGAGTGCGGACACGACGCTGCGCCCGAGGCGCCCGGCGCTCCCGGTGACAAGAGTTCTGCTCACGGGTGTCTTTCCCTTCTGGCAGTCGCGGGCGGGCCCGAGGACTGCAACCAGTTGCACCAAACAGTGTCGTCAACTCCGGGAAACGTCAAGGGAGCAATTTCAACTACCGCTCTGAGCTGGGGATATGCGATGAAAGCTTGCAGCGATCATCACAACCGGTCGCAATAACAGCGCAGCAGCGCCCTCCGTGAAGGCTGGTAGCGGCACGATCGCCTGCGTTACGGTGCCGCGGGCGGGACGGGCCCGCACCGGGTGCGGACCCGTCCCGCCTTCCAGGGAACCGGCCCGGAGACCGGCCCGGAAGTTGGCCCAGAGACCGGCACGACGACCGGTCCAGAGACCGACACAGCGACCGACACAGCGACCGACACAGCGACCGGCACAGAGAGCGAGTGCACCGTGAGATCCGAGACCGCATCCCCCGGGACCCCCGAGGTCACGAGGTTCGGCACCACCCCCGCCGGAGAGGCCGTGGACCGGCACCTGCTGTCCAACGGCCGGCTCCGGGTGGGCGTCCTCACCCTGGGGGCGATCATCCAGTCGATCGAGCTGCCCGACGGGACCGACGTCGTCCTCGGCCTGCCCACCGTGGCCGACTACCTGACCCGCAGCCGCTACTTCGGCGCCGTGGTCGGCCGGTACGGCAACCGCATCGCCGGCGGGCGCTTCACCCTGGACGGGAACGAGCACCGGCTGCCGCTCAACAACAACGGGCACAGCCTGCACGGCGGCGAGACCGGGTTCGACAAGCGGGTCTGGCGGGCCGAGCCGGACGGCGGGCGGTCCATCCGGCTGAGCCTGGTCAGCGCGGACGGCGAGGAGGGCTACCCGGGCACGCTCACCGCCTCGGTCACCTACACCCTCACCGACGCGGACGAGCTGCGGATCGACTACCGCGCCACCACCGACGCGCCGACCGTGCTCAACCTGACCAACCACTCGTACTTCAACCTGGCAGGCTCGGGCGACGTCCTCGGCCACGTCGTCACCATCGAGGCCGGCCACTACCTGCCGGTCGACGAGGGGAAGATCCCCCTGCCCGGGGCGCCCGCGCCGGTGGCGGGCACGCCGTACGACTTCACCCGGCCGACGGCCGTGGGCGCCCGGCTGGAGGGGTGCTACGACCACTGCTACGCGCTGCGGCCCGGCGGCGTGATGCGGGTGGAGGAGCCGGTGAGCGGCCGGGTGATGGAGGTGACGACCGACGAGCCGGGGGTCCAGTTCTACACCGGGCACATGCTCGACGGCGTCGCCACGCCGTACGGCAGGCACGCCGGGCTCTGCCTGGAGACGCAGCACTTCCCCGACTCGCCGAACCGGCCCGACTACCCCTCCACCGTGCTCCGGCCCGGGGAGGAGTACGCCTCGACGACGACCTACCGCTTCAGCGGCTGATTCAGGTCTGGTTTGCCGCTAGAAAGAGTCTCATGACCGATTTTTCCAGCGAGACTCTCCGGCGATCCCCCTCCGGTAATGGATTCATCCCATGACCGGCCGTATCACCTCGACCGCTGCAACCGCTTGTAGCAACGAAGCAATTGTTACAAGATCCTTTATTCTCAGAAACCTTTCGTTAACCGGTCTACCTGCGCAAACACTGTTGACGATATATCGGTAACGATGAAGTAACGCCTGCAAAGGGTTGACGCAGGCTTTCCCAGAGCTATAGGAAAGCGCCATCCAATCACGTCACATCGGGAGGTCCCGTGATGACGAGTGAATCAAGAAAAGCCCGGCCCCGATCCGTTCAGGGGTATCGCCGTGGTTGATTCGCTGTCGCTGAAGAAGCCCGTAGTCACGGCCCCCGCTCCCCAGAACGGGCGCCGGCGGGCCGTCAACCGCTCTCGTCGCGAGGCGGTGGCCGCCTATACGTTCCTCATCCCGTGGTTCGTGGGCCTGTTCCTGATCACGATCGGCCCGATCGTGGCCTCGCTCTACCTGTCCTTCACCGACTACAGCCTCCTGGAGGAGGCCAAGTGGGTCGGACTGGACAACTACACCAAGCTGTTCACCGAGGACCCCCGGTTCTGGGCTTCGCTGAAGGTCACCGCGATCTACGTGGTCGTCTCGGTCCCGCTCCAGCTCGGCTTCGCCCTCGCGTTGGCGTTGCTGCTGGACCGCGGCCTGCGCGGCCTGTCGTTCTACCGGTCGATCTACTATCTGCCGTCCCTCCTCGGTGGCAGCGTGGCGATCGCCATCCTCTGGCGGAAGATCTTCGGCGCCGACGGCCTGGTCAACGCGGTGCTCGCCATCTTCGGCATCGAGGGCACCAGCTACGTCAACAACCCCGACACCGCGCTGGGCACCCTGATCCTGCTGCACGTGTGGACGTTCGGCGCCCCGATGGTCATCTTCCTGGCCGGCCTGCGGCAGATCCCGAGCAGCTACTACGAGGCCGCCGCGATCGACGGCGCCGGAACCCTCCACCAGTTCAAGTCGATCACGCTGCCGCTGCTCACGCCGATCATCTTCTTCAACCTCGTGCTGGAGATCATCAAGTCGTTCCAGTCCTTCACCCAGTCGTTCGTCGTCAGCAACGGCACGGGCGGCCCGAACGACTCCACGCTCTTCTACACGCTTTACCTCTACCTCAAGGGGTTCAAGCACTACGAGATGGGCTACGCCTCGGCGATGGCCTGGGTGCTCGTGATCATCATCGCCGGTCTGACCGGGGTCAACTTCCTCGCGTCCAAGTATTGGGTCTTCTATGGCGACAGCAAGTAGCCGGAATCCGGTCCTGTACCGGCGCCGCTTCTCCCGGGGTGCCAAGCACCTGCTGCTGATCGGCTTCGGCCTGGTCATGCTCTACCCGCTGCTGTGGATGATCTCCAGCTCGCTCAAGCCGGAAGAGCTGATCTTCCGTGAGCCCGGCCTGCTCCCCAGCAAGATCACCTTCGACAACTACACCGAGGGCTGGACCGCACTGGCCCACCCGTTCAGCTACTACCTGTGGAACTCGGCGCTCATCACGGCGCTGTCGGTCGTCGGGAACCTGGCCGCCTGCTCGCTGGCCGCCTACTCCTTCGCCCGGCTGAACTTCCCGCTGAAGAAGCTCTGGTTCGCGCTCATGATCGGCACGATCATGCTGCCGCTGCACGTGGTGATCGTGCCGCAGTACATCATGTTCGCGCAGCTGGACATGATCAACACGATCTGGCCGCTGATCCTGCCGAAGTTCCTGGCCCACGACTCGTTCTTCATCTTCCTGATGGTCCAGTTCATCAGGACGCTCCCGCGCGAGCTCGACGAGGCCGCCTCGATCGACGGGGCCGGATACTGGCGCACGTTCTTCCGCGTCATCCTCCCGCTCTGCACCCCCGCGCTGGCCACCACGGCGATCTTCACGTTCATCTGGACGTGGAACGACTTCTTCAGCCAGCTGCTCTACCTGAACAACCCCGACAACTTCACCGTCCCGGTGGCGCTCCGCACCTTCCTGGACTCCAGCGGTGAGTCGTCGTGGGGCCCGATGTTCGCCATGTCGATCATTGCTCTCGGCCCGATCTTCGGATTCTTCCTGGCCGGCCAGAAGTACCTGATCCGCGGTATGGCCACCACGGGTCTCAAGTAGTCCTCTTCAACCCCCCCTGTGAACGAACAAGAGGAAGGACGAGAGATGCGCTCTCTCAAGACCGCGGCCCTGCTCGCGGTGGCGGCCCTCACCCTGGCGGCCTGCGGCAGCGGCGGCGACGCCGGCGAGGCCGCCGACGGCAAGGTCAAGATCCGCTTCTCCTACTGGGGCTCCGACTCCCGGCAGAAGCTCACCGAGCAGGTCATCGCGGCGTTCGAGAAGAAGAACCCGACCATCGACGTGGTCGGCGAGTTCTCCGACTGGCCGAGCTACTACGAGTCGCTGGCCACCAAGGTCGCGGCCAACGACGCGCCCGACGTCATGACCCTGGAGATCCGCGGTCTGGCCGAGTACGCCGGCCGGGGCGCCCTCCTCGACCTCGGCGGCAAGGTCAACACCGCCGACCTCGACCAGGAGGTGCTGAAGGCCAACCAGGTCGACGGCAAGCAGTACGCCATCCCCACCGGCGTCAACGTCTTCGCGATGTACGCCAACAAGTCCGTCCTCGACAAGGCGGGCGTGGAGCTCCCGGACGACAAGACCTGGACCTGGGACGAGTACATCAAGCTCTCCGCCAAGATCAGCGAGGCCGGCAAGGGCGAGTACTACGGCACCGAGTACACCTCCAACAACCCCACCTACCCGACCATCTACGCCGCGCAGCGCGGTGAGAAGCTCTACGACAACGGCAAGCTCGGCATCACCCCCGACACGCTCAAGGCCTGGTGGGGCAACTTCACCCAGATGATCGAGACCAAGGCCTCGCCCGACGCCGCGAAGATGAACGAGATCATCGCCGGCGGTGTGGAGCAGTCGCTGATCGGCACCAACAAGGGTGCGTTCGGCATGTGGTGGAGCAACCAGCTCGGCACCCTGACCAAGGTCTCCGGCTCCGAGCTGACCATGCTCCGCATGCCCAAGCTGGAGAGCGGCGGCAGCAACGGCATGTTCCTCCAGCCCGCCATGCACTGGACCATCTCCAGCAAGACCGAGCACCCGGCCGAGGCGCAGAAGTTCGTCGACTTCCTGCTCAACGACCCCGAGGCCGGCGGCATCCTGCTCAGCGACCGCGGCCTGCCGATCAACGCCAAGGTCCTGGAGGCGATCAAGGGCAAGCTGACCCCGGCCGACCAGGCGAGCGTGGACTTCATCGGGCAGATCAAGAGCGAGCTCACCCAGGCGATCGTTCCTCCGAAGGGCGCCTCGAAGATGGAGGACATCATCAAGCGCTACACCGAGGCCGTGACCGCCGGTCAGCAGACCGCCGAAGAGGCCGCCACCAAGTTCCTCGAGGAGGCCAACGCGGCCATCTCCGGCTGATCCGTCACGGGGGCGGGTCCGGTCCCGGCTGAGCCGTCCGGCGCCGGACCCGCCCCCCGCCGGTGCGCCGCCACCGTCGGGGAGACACCCTCACGCCTGCCGTACGGCCCGTCCGGGAGCGCTCGGGCCGTACGGCACACCATCGGGGAGAAGGAAATTGAGATACGCATTCGTCGGGCTCGGCCACCGCGCCCAGATGTACGTCGACGCGCTGCTCGGCGACTGGCGGGACACCGGCACCATCGTCGCCCTGTGCGACACCAACCGGACCCGGATGGACTACTACGCCGAGCGCATCGGGGAGAAGGTGCCCTGCTTCGCGCCGGACGACTTCTCCGAGATGCTCGAGCTGTGCGACGCGGTGGTCGTCGCCACGGTCGACGCCACGCACGCCCACTACGTCGTCACGGCGCTGGACGCGGGCAAGCGCGTCATCGTGGAGAAGCCGCTGACCATCGACGCCGAGGGGTGCGCCGCGATCGCCGCCGCCGCCGAGCGGAGCACCGGCTCGCTGATCGTCACCTTCAACTACCGCTACTCGCCCCGCAACTCCGCGGTCCGCCGCCTCATCATGGAGGGCGCGATCGGCGAGATCACCTCCGTGCACTTCGACTGGGCGCTGGACACCATCCACGGCGCCGACTACTTCCGCCGCTGGCACCGCGACAAGGCCAACTCCGGCGGCCTGCTGGTGCACAAGTCCACCCACCACTTCGACCTGGTCAACTGGTGGCTGGACGCCGCGGCGCAGAGCGTCTACGCCCAGGGCGAGCTGCGTTTCTACGGCGCCGAGAACGCCCGCGCCCGCGAGCTCGACGCGCGGCCCGACCGCGGCCAGGGCGCGCCCGGCCTCGGCAGCGACCCGTTCATCCTGGACATCTCCGCCGACCCGCGGCTCAAGCGCCTCTACCTGGACGCCGAGCACGAGGACGGCTACATCCGCGACCAGGACGTCTTCACCGAGGGCGTCACCATCGAGGACAACATGTCGGTCCTGGTCCGCTACGACAACCGGGCCCTGCTGACCTACTCGCTCAACGCGCACGCCCCCGCCGAGGGCTACCGGGTCGTGTTCAACGGCACCGGCGGCCGGATCGAGCTGGAGGTGTGCGAGCGCGCCTGGACTCCGCCGCACGCCGCGATCGACCCCACCGCCGCCTCCAAGGAGCACGCGGCCGGCGCCTGGGAGAGGCTCACCCTGCACCAGCACTGGCAGGAAGCGCGGGAGATCCCGATCGAGCAGGGCGAGGGCGGCCACGGCGGCGGCGACCGGCTGCTGCTGAACGACGTCTTCCGCGGTCCCGACGGCGACCCGCTGGCCCGGCAGGCCGGCTACCTCGACGGGATCCGCAGCGTCATGGTGGGCGCCTCGGCCAACGAGTCCATCCGCACCGGCCGGCCGATCCGCCTGGCCGACGGGGGCACCCGCATGGCGGACAGCTGAACCGTGCTGCCCGATCCTGCCGGCGGCCCGCGCCGCCTGCGGCACCTCGGCGAGTTCTCCGGGCTCGCCGGCCTGGCCATCGAGCAGCGCGGGCTGTTCCCCGTCCCCGTCCCCGGGCCCGCGCTGCGCGAGCGGGCGCGTGACACCGTCGGCGTCCTCGACCTGACCGCCGCCGACGTGCGCACCGAGCGGACCTGGACGGCGGGCGGCCTGGCCGGCGAGGAGGTCTCCTGGGACGTCGGGTTCGGCCCCCGGACCCGCGCCTACGTGCTGCGCCCCCGCGAGGCGGGCGGCGCGGCGCTGCCCGGCGTGCTCGCGCTGCACTGCCACGCCGGGATGAAGTGGGCCGGCAAGGAGAAGATCGCCGACGGCCCGGAGGGCCCCTCCCCCGAGGTCGCCCGGCTCCGGGCCGAGCTCTACGGCGGCCGGGCCTGGGCGGGGGAGCTGGCCCGGCGCGGGTTCACCGTACTGGTCCCCGACGTGCTGGGCTGGGGAAGCCGCCGCGTCCCGCTCGCCGACATGCCCGCCCGGGTCCGCGGCAACCCCGCGCCCGGCCCCGGCGGGACCGGACACGGCTCCGGTGAGACAGGATCCGGTGAGACAGGGCTCGATGAGGCCTGCCCCGGTGAGGCCGGGCTCAGCGCAGCCGACCGCTACGACGCGGCGGCCGCCCGGCACGAGCACGTGCTGGCCAAGTACTGCACCGTGCTGGGCACCTCCTTCGCCGGCGTCGTCGCCGGGGAGGACCTGGCCGCCGCCGCCTACCTGCGCTCCCGCCCCGACACCGGGGCCGTCGCCGCCGCCGGGCCTGTC
>NZ_CDRNDK010000160.1:0-12996 GCF_977012225.1 Planomonospora algeriensis
CCTCTCGTGCCCGGCCAGGCCGACGCGCTCCAGCCACCCGCCCGCGAGCTCGCGGGCCCGCCGCTTCGGCACGCCGTGGCAGCGCGGGCCGAAGGCGACGTTGTCCAGCGCGGACAGGTGCGGGAAGAGCAGGTAGTCCTGGAAGACCATGCCGACGGGGCGGCGCTCGGCGGGGGTCGTGTGCAGCGGCTCGCCGTCGAGGAGGATGTGCCCGGCGGACAGGGGCAGCAGCCCGGCCAGCGCCCGCAGGACCGTGGTCTTGCCCGCGCCGTTGGGACCGAGCAGGGCGACCACCTCCCCGGCGGCGACCTCCAGCTCCAGATCGAGGCGGAACCTCGGCCGCTCCACCACCAGCCTGCCGCTGATCACGGTGTCCCCGCCCAACGGTCGCGGAGGCTGGCCAGCACGAGCACGGAGACCGCGAGCAGGACCAGGCTGAGCACGATCGCGGCCTCGGGGTCGGTCTCCAGCGCGAGGTACACCGCCAGCGGCATGGTCTGCGTCCGCCCCGGGAAGTTCCCGGCGAAGGTGATGGTGGCCCCGAACTCCCCCAGCGCCCGCGCCCAGCACAGCACGGCTCCCGCCGAGACGCCCGGCGCGACGAGCGGCAGCGTGACCCGGGTGAACACCCGCCACCGGGACGCCCCGAGGGTGGCCGCGGCCTCCTCGTAGCGCAGGTCCGCCGCCCTGAGCGCGCCCTCGACGCTGATCACCAGGAACGGCATGGCCACGAACGCCTCGGCGAGCACCACCCCGGCCGTGGTGAACGGGAACGAGATCCCGAACGCCTCGTACAGCCATCGCCCGGCCAGCCCGTTCCGGCCGAGGACGAGCAGCAGCGCGACGCCGCCGACCACGGGCGGCAGCACCAGCGGGACCGTCACCAGGGCCCGGATCAGCCGCCGCCCGGGGAGGTCCCCGCGGGCCAGCAGCCAGGCCAGCGGGACCCCGAGCAGCAGGCAGATCGCGGTGGCGACGGTGGCGGTGACCAGCGACAGGCGCAGCGCCTCCAGCATCAGCGGCTCGGCCAGCCGCTCCCCCATGCCCGCCCACGGGGCCCTGACCAGCAGGCCGAGCAGGGGCAGGACGAGGAAGACCAGCCCGGTGAGCGCCAGGACCACCAGCGGCCACGGCATCCGTCCTCGCATCCGGCCGTCCCCTCCTCTCGCACCGCCTGCCCGTGTCCACGGGAGACGGGGAGCACGCGGCGGAGCCGGCCAGGAGCGCCGGCACGGCCGGCGCCGGCCCCCGGAGACTCCGATGGCCCACGCCGTCCGATCCTGGCACACGCCGCGGCCCCGTCGGCCTCCGGGATGTCACGATCTCCGTTACATCATCGGCAATGGTTTGTCGGATCATTGCCCGATATCGTGGTATTCGTGACCACCACCAGCGCGAGCCGACCGGTAGGCGAGCTGCTGCGCCAGTGGCGGGAACGCCGGCGGATGAGCCAGCTGGACCTGGCCATCCAGGCCGACATCTCCACCCGGCACCTGAGCTTCGTGGAGACCGGCCGCTCCAAGCCCAGCCGGGACATGATCCTGCACCTCGCCGAGGAGCTGGACCTGCCGCTCCGCGAGCGCAACCACCTGCTGCTCGCCGGCGGGTTCGCCCCGGTGTTCGCCGAGACCCCGCTGAACTCCCCCGAGATGGCCTCGGTCCGCGAGGCGCTGGGGCAGGTGCTGAGCGGGCACCAGCCGTACCCGGCCGTGGTCGTGGACCAGCGCTGGAACCTGGTGGACCGCAACCCCGCCACCGGGCTGCTGCTGCGCGGCGTCGCCCCGGAGCTGCTCGAACCGCCGGTCAACGTGCTGCGGCTGAGCCTGCACCCGAAGGGCATCGCGCACCGGATCCTCAACCTGGGCGAGTGGCGCGCCCACCTGCTGCACCGGCTGCGCCGCCAGATCAGCCTGACCGCCGACCCGGAGCTGACCGAGCTCTGGCGGGAGCTCGTCGACTATCCCTGCGACCAGCCGGAGCCCGAGCTCGGCACCGGTCCCGGGCAGCTGGTGATCCCGCTCCGGCTCCGCCGCGGCTACCGCGAGCTGGTCTTCTTCAGCACCATGACGACCTTCGGCACCCCGCTCGACATCACCGTGGCCGAGCTGGCCATCGAGGCGTACTTCCCCGCCAACCCCGAGACCGCCGCCTACCTGCAGCACCAGCACCACCCCGATTAGGGCCGGTCCCGCCTGCCGGCGCGGCGGGCGGAGGCGGCGGATCACGAAGCCGCCGGCCGCGACGGAGGCGGCGTCTCCCTGACCCGCCGCCTCCGAAGGGCTCCGCAGGCCGAAACCGGTCAGCCTTCCGCCGACGCGGGCGCGGACGGCATCAGGATGTTGGTGATCACCCGCCTGATCCGCCCCTCCCCCGGTTCGTTGCCCGCCCTGGCCTGGAACACGGCCCGCAGATCCGCCGCGAACGCGGCGAACTCGTCGTCGGAGAGCCACAGGGCGGTCTGCCGGTAGCCGACGCCGTCGCGGCGCAGGTCGACGTCGCCCCGGTCGAGATAGCGGTCGTAGTCGGCCAGCAGCCCGGCGACGAAGGCCATGAACGCCCGCCGGTGGTCTTCGGGGGACATCGCGGCCAGGTCCTCCTCCGTCACCTGCGCCGCCGTCAGGCGCAGCGCGTAGGTGCGCTCCACCGCCCCCCGCACCCGCTGCTCGCCGACGATCTCCAGCACGCCGGCGTCGGCCAGCAGCGCGACGTGGCGGTACAGCGTGGCGGTCGAGACGTCGGAGAGCTCCGCGGCGAGGGCGGCGGTGGTCATGCGGCGGTCGCCGAGCAGCGCCTGGACGACGCGGAGGCGGACCGGGTGGAGCAGTAGATCGGCCGTCGTCTTCATGGATGAACACTCTCACATTTGACATCAATCTCAAAGATGAGAATACTCATGACTGGACATAGAGGAAAGGACGCATGATGGCGACGATGACGGTGACCGGTGGCGAGCTGGTGCTGGCGCTCGGCCGGGGCGAGCAGGTGGCGGGACTGCACGGGGACATCCGGGTGCCGCTCTCCGCGATCCACGAGGTCGCCGTCGTGGAGAACCCGGTGGCGGAGGCCCGCGGCCTGCGCGCCCCCGGCCTGGCCGTCCCCGGGCAGACGAAGATCGGGACCTGGCGGCGGGCGGGGAGCCGGTCGTTCGTGGTCGCCCGCCGGGACGTGCCCGCCGTGCGAGTGGTGCTGAGCGGCGCCCGCTACGACGAACTGCTGGTCAGCGACCCGGCCGCGACGGAGCTCGCCGCGCGCATCCGCGAGTCGGCCGGCCTGCCCGCGCCGGTCGCCGAGGAGCGCGTCACCTTCTCCTCCGGCGACCTCACCCTCGGCGGCACGCTCGCCCTCCCGCCCGCCGACACGGCTCCGGCCACCCCTGCCTCCGCGGCTACGGCCTCCGCCAGCGAGGTTCCCGCGGATACGACCTTCACCAGCGTGCCCTCCGCGGCTACGGCCTCCACTGCTACGGCCTCCACGGGTACGGCCTCCATGAGCGAGGTTCCCGCGGATGCGGCCCCTGCGAGCGAGGTTCCCGGCGCCGGGCGGGAGCCGTACCCCGTGGCACTGATCATCACCGGTTCGGGCCCGCTGGACCGGGACGCGAACCACCCGCGGATGCCTCTGCGGATCAGCCGCGACCTGGCACACGCGCTGGCCCGGGCCGGGGTGGCGTCCTTCCGCTACGACAAGCGCGGCGCCGGGGAGTCCCAGGGCTCCTTCCTCGCCGCGGGCCTCGGTGACAACATCGACGACGCGCGCGCCGCGCTGGCCTGGCTCCGGACCCGCCCGGAGATCGACCCGGCGGCGGTGTTCGTCGTCGGCCACAGCGAGGGCGCCGTCATCGCCACCGCCCTCGGCGCCGAGCCCGCCGGGCCGGCGGCGGACCTGGCCGGGATCGTGCTGCTCTCGCCCATGGCGAAGACGGGCGAGGAGACGCTGGCCTGGCAGACGCGGCAGATCGCCGGAGACCTGCCCGCGCCGGTCCGGGTGATCCTGCGCCTGCTCCGCACCGACCTCGCCGCCAAGCAGGCGGAGGCCGTCACCAGGCTCAAGGCCACGACGACCGACGTGGCCCGGATCCAGGGGCGCAGGACGAACGCGCGCTGGCACCGCGAGTTCATCGCCTTCGACCCCGAGCCGGCGCTGCGCGCGCTGCGCGCCCCGGTCCTCGCCGTCACCGGGACCAACGACGTCCAGGTGGATCCCGCCGACCTCGACACCATCGCCGCCGCGGCGGGCGCCGGAACCGACGGTGACAGCGGCAGCGGCGGCGGCACGGCGGGGAGCGGCGACGTGACCACCGTGCGCGTGCCCGAGCTGAGCCACCTGCTCCGCCGCGACCCGGACGGCGGCGGCCTGCGCACCTACAAGCAGCAGATCCGCCGGCCCGTCGACCCCGGGCTCCTCTCCCTCGTGACGGACTGGATCACCGAGCGCCTCCCCCGGTCCTGAGACGTCCGCGGGAACGTCCCGAAGGCGTCCCCGCACAGGAAAGTTTCATCCTGTCCGCGCCCGCTCTACCAGGCCGCACCAGGTCATCGGGGTGCCGGCGGGCGGGTGCGGCGGCACGCCTTGCCCGCTGGGACGGTTCCGCCGGACACTCCGGAGCATCTCAGAAGGCTCGCGTCCGCCGGGCGCGGCCCACACCGGGAGGACAGGACGGCCGATGAGGACGAGAAGCAGGGTGATGGGCGTGCTGAGCGCCGTATCCAGTGCAGTGGCCGCCGCCGTGGCCACCGTAGTGGCGCTCGCCGTCACGGGACTGGCCGTGGCGCCCCCGGCGTCGTCGGCGTCCCTCACCGAGGTCACCGGCTTCGGGACCAACCCGACCAACCTGAGGATGCACCTGTACATCCCGGACAGCGCTCCGGCCAGGCCCGCGATCGTGGTGGCCGTGCACTACTGCACCGGCTCCGGCCCGGCCTTCCACTCGGGCACGGAGTTCGCCTCCCTGGCCGACCGGTACGGATTCGTCCTCGTCTACCCGTCCGCGACGAGGAGCGGTTCCTGCTTCGACGTCTCCTCGCCCCAGGCCCTGCGGCGCGACGGCGGCAGCGACCCGGTGGGGATCATGTCCATGGTCAGGTACGTCCAGCAGCGCCACAACGGCGACCCCGACCGGGTCTACGTCACCGGCGCGTCCTCCGGCGGCATGATGACGAACGTCCTGCTGGGCGACTACCCCGACGTGTTCAAGGCCGGGGCCGCGTTCATGGGCGTGCCGTTCGGCTGCTTCGCCACCACCGACGGCTCCTCCTGGAACAGCGCCTGCGCCAACGGCCAGGTGGTCAGGACCCCGCAGCAGTGGGGCGACCTGGTGCGCGCCGCGTACCCCGGTCACAGCGGCCCGCGCCCCCGGATGCAGATCTGGCACGGCACCGAGGACGCCACACTGCGCTACCCGAACTTCCAGGAGCAGATCAAGCAGTGGACGAACGTCCACGGCATCGGCCAGACCCCGGTGCTCTCCGGCACCCCGCGGCCGGGCTGGGTGCGGACCCGCTACGGGAGCACCGGTGAGCAGGCCCCCGTGGAGGCGATCAGCCTGCCCGGGGTCGGGCACAACCTGCCGATGGGCGGCATGGCCGAGGCCGCCATCCGGTTCTTCGGCCTGACCGGCGGCCCCACCGCCTCGCCCACCCCGACCGTGACGCCCACCGTCACCCCCACGGCGACGCCGACCGTGACCCCGACCTCGACGCCCACCGTCACCCCCGGCACCGGCTCCTGCCGCGTCACCTACACCGTGAACGCCTGGAACACCGGCCTCACCACCGCGGTGAAGATCACCAACACCGGCTCCACCGCGGTCGACGGCTGGTCCCTGGCCTTCACCCTGCCGGGCGGGCAGACGGTCTCCAACGCCTGGAACGCCGCCGTCTCACCGAGCAGCGGCCAGGTGACCGCGAGGAACGTCTCCTACAACGGGACCATCACACCGGGCGCTCGGCGGAGCTCGGCTTCCAGGCCGCCCACACCGGGAACACCGGCGAGCCGGCCTCCTTCACCCTCAACGGCACGCCCTGCACCGTCGATTGACCCGGCAAGCCGGTACGGCTGCGCCACCGGTGCAGCCGTACCGGCGGCCGATCCGGCGGTCCCCCCCGATCGTCCGAATCGATCTCCGTGGTGGAATACTCCCGTGGATCAAGCACGGGTGAGGCAGTTGCTGGGTGAGATGCTGCTCTGCTGTTTCATGATCGTCCTGATCAGCGGCGGCTTCCTGGCGTTCTTCTACGCGCCCAGCGGCGAGATGATCCCCTACAGCGGAGACTACGAGCCGCTCCGGGGCGTCCCCATGAGCGCCGCCTACCACTCGATCCTGGACATCAGCTTCGAAGAGGGCACAGGGCTGTACGTGCGGCTGCTGCACCACAGCACCTCGCTCCTGCTCGGCGTGGGCACCGCCTTCTGGGCGCTGCTCGGCCGGTTCCGGTACGCGTTCGCGGTGCTGGGCCTGATCATTCTCGGCGGGATCGCCGGCCACGGAGCCGCCGACGACCTGCTGTCCGGGACCGTCCTGGGCCGGGTGCCCATCCCCCTCTGGTACGGCCTGCACCTGCTGATCGCGCTGGCCGTGGGCGCGGCGCTGGTGCTCTCCTCCCGGCGGGAGGCGGCCCGGCGGCCCAGGACGGTCCCCTTCGTGGCGCTGAGCATCGGCCTCACCCTCCTGGCGGTCTTCGGGCTCTGAGGCCGTCGCCGTCAGCCTGCGACGATGACGTCCCCCACGGCGGAGGTGACGGTGAAGGAGTCGAGCCGCCGCAGCCGGCCCGTCGCGCGGTCCAACCGGTACCAGGTGTAGACGTGGTACTCGTCGCCGCTCCGCCCGCGGTAGGAGTCGGTCAGCACGTCGAGCCGGCCCGCCCTGTCCCAGCGTGCACGGTAGGGGGCCTCGCCCTTGCGGAGCCGGAGCGGGAACGTGCTCTTCCTGCCGGTGGCCAGGTTGCGGACGGTGACCGCGTTCTTCGAGGGATGGACGTCGTCCCGCCGGGCCTTGGCCACGGTGACGCCGTCGCGGCCGAGGTCGCCCATCATGTAGGCCGACCGCCGCAGTCTCACCGACCAGGTCCCGGTCTTGTAGACCACCGCCCCGCGCACGTGGGTGGCCATCAGGTGCTTCTCGTCCGGGCTGAACCTCGCCAGGTCGTATCCCCGGGGCAGGTCGAAGGCCTTCCCGGTGGCCGTGTCCACGATCCGGTCGACCGGCTTCAGGGAGACGAGGTGCTCCCCGTCGATGCCGACGAACCGCCCGCGCGGGGAGAGGGTCAGCTCGGTCACCGATACGGACTCCGGCCGCCTCACCGCGGTCCGGCGCGCCTTCCCGGTGGCGGCCTCCCAGATCATGAGCACGCCGTCGCTCTTGCGGAAGTACGCGGCGCGAGTGCCGTCCGGGGAGAGCGCCATGACCCCCATGGCCGGATGGTCGCCGTCGGGCCGGTGCGCGTCAGGGAGCGACCGGACGCGGCCGTCGCTCAGCCAGAGCCTCCACGGGCCGCACGGGCGCCGCCCGACGCCGTCGTCGTTCCGGCAGACGCTGAGGCCGACGTGGCGGATCACCGGCTTGGCCGGTGCTGCCCCGGCCGGAAGGCCGGTCATGAGCACGACCGCGGCCGTGACCGCGGCCGTCACTGTCCGGAACGGCATTGCGACATCTTTCCACAGCACCGCGGAGCCGCGCCGCGGAGTCCTCGGATCAGTTCCACCGCCGGGGCCGGGTCGGGGTCATCAGTGCGGGCCCTGCCCGCCGACCACCCGCCGTACGAACGCCACGAGGTGCACGACCACCGCCGCGGCGGTGCCCGCGATGGACACGATCAGCACCGTACGCGCGACGAGCGACCAGTCGGCGGAGGGGTCGCCGAAGGCGAACGGGAAGACCCGCAGGATCCCGACGAGCGCGACCAGGCTGATCGCCGTGGTCACCAGCTCGCCGAGGAACCTCAGCCACTTCGGGTCGCAGACCATGTAGACCAGGTTGACGACGGCCCCCGCCGCCACCGAGAGGTTGACCAGCGGCAGCACCTGCCAGGTCTCCTCGGTGAGGAACGGTACGGCCTGCCAGCCCGGCGCGACGTTGATCATGTACAGCAGCACCGTGTCGACGACGACGGCGGCGCTGTAGCCGAATCGGCGCGCGGCGGCGACGGGCACGATCACCGGTGCGGTGGCTCTCATGGCGGCCTCCAGAGGTCCGGTCGGAATCCCCCGCCGAATCCACGCTATGACCGGCCGGTCAGGTCCGTCAGAGGCGAAGGTCCATCCCTCGGGTTCTCCGCTCACCGAGAACTCCTCCATTATGTACTACATAAGTAGTACAATCGCGGCATGGAGACCACCGCACGTGAGTTCAACCAGCAGTCCGCCCGCATCCTCGCCGCGGCCGAAAGGGGGGAGACCATCGCGGTGACGAAGAACGGCCGTCACATCGCCACACTGGTCCCCGCCCACCGGACAGAACCGCCGCCCCCCTTTCCCACCGATCCCATGGGAGAGGAGGATGATCTTCCTCTGTTCGACGGTCCGCCCGACCTCTCAGCCCGTGCCGACACACTCCTGGCCGAAGGGTTCGGCCTGTGAGCGCACCGGTGGCCATCGCGGACACCTCAGCACTCCTGGCGCTGTTCAACCGCCAGGACATCGAACACGCGGCGTGCGTCAAGGCTCGCGCCCAGATCGGTCACCTGGTCATCTCTCCACTGGTCCTGGCCGAACTCGACTACCTCGTCACCAGCAGGATCGGTCAGCACGCCGCATTCGCCGTCCTCGACCACATCATGGATCGGATCGATGTGAAGCGGTACGAGGTGCCCGAGGCCTCGCCCCACCTGCGCACCGCCCGCGCCCTGATGGCTCGCTACCGGACGATGGACATCGGCCTGACGGACGCCATGAACGCCGCCCTCGCCGCCGAGTTCCGTACGGACACCGTGTTCACCCTGGATCGTCAGCACTTCCGGGCGCTTCGCCCCCTGACCGGCCACGAGTGCTTCAGGCTGCTACCCGACGACCTTTGACGGCCCGGATGTCTCCGCGGCGACCCGATCGAGCCACTCCAGCATCAGCGCGTCGAAGAGCTCCGGCTGCTCGAACTGGGCGTTGTGCCCGGCCACGTCGAGCACCGCGTAGCTCGCCCGCGGGTAGTGCTCGAGCAGCGCGAACGCGTCCGCGTAACCCACCACGTGGTCCTGACGGCCGGCGATGATCACGGTCGGCCGGTCGAAGCTCCGGCTCTCCGAGGGCTCCGGGTCCAGCAACCGGTTCGGCGCGATGCGCTCCAGCGCCGCCGCGTCGGCGCAGTCGAGGCCGACCATGATCTCATCGCGGAACCGGCGCAGGGTCTCCGGGGTCTGTACCACCGCCATGTCCGCGAACTCCTCGGCGAGCCGCGGATCCGTCGAGGCGAGCAGCTCGGGATCGGGCCGCAGCACCCGGCGCTCCGGCAGGACGCGCTCGGTGGCGCCCAGCCTGTCGGCGGCCGGGCAGATCAGCGCCAGCCCCAGCACCCGCTCCGGCCGCAGCCCCACCAGGGCGCGGGCCAGGTAACCGCCGTACGACTCACCGGCCAGCAGGAACGGCTCGTCGCCGAGGACGTCGTCCACGAAGGCCAGGACGGCGTCGAGCAGGTCGGCGGCGCTCGTCACGGAGGCCGGAGCCTCCGACTTCCCCATGCCCGGCAGGTCGGGGTAGAGCCGCCGGTATCCGTCACGCCGGGCGAAGACCGGCTCCAGGCAGCCGAGCATCAGCCGGTGGTCCGGCGTCCAGCCGTGCAGCGCCAGGACCGGGGTGCCGGTCCCGTGCTCCACGAAGTGCAGCGGCGCGGACGTACGTACCGACGACATGACCGACCTCCGATGATCTTTCAGTTGATTCCGCCGCATCCTGCCACAGCCCACCGACAGAACCGCGAACGAGCACCCGGCCGCCGCCGAACGGTCCCGGAGGCGCCACGACCTCGCAGCTCGGCGTGCGGACCTCTCCCGCCGAGGCCGCCCGCACACTGGAGCTCCACCGGGTCAGCCCTGGCCGACAGGGCACAAAGGCGACGCACGCCGGATCGTGCGGGGAGGGGCAGAAATCATCCCCGCATGCGCGGGGAGCACTCGAGCCGCTCCTTGGCGGCCTTGATCGCGTCGGGACCATCCCCACGTGCGCGGGGAGCACGACGACGGTCCGCCACGTCAGCGGGTCCATCGGGGACCATCCCCGCGTGCGTGGGGAGCACAGCCGCTGGGGCTCATATGCGGTGAGCCAGGCGGGACCATCCCCCGCGGGATGGTCCCTCTGCCTGGGATGGGCGCTGGAGAACCCGGAGGTGCTCCCCGCGCACGCGGGGATGGTCCCCGGCCCTCCGCCCGCAGACCTTCGCCGACGGTGGTGCTCCCCGCGCACGCGGGGATGGTTCCACGTCCCTTGTAAACCGGCGATCCATCCCGGTTCTCCATCGCCACGGGACACGAGCGACCCAGCAGCGACCCGGTTTTTCGGAAACCACGGCCGGTCGTGGGGATCTGGGTACGGTCGGGGAGTCGCGAAAGCGAGCACAGACTTCACCGGGGCAGACGCCCCCGAGGGCGCGGTCTTCGGACCGCGTCCTCTTCTCACTTCCCCCGTCTTCCCCGAGGTTTCGCGGTGGGTCTCGATCCGGTTCGTGGAGGTCTTCAGCGTGCCGAGGGTGCCGGGACCGGAGCACCGGTCCCGTGCCTATTCCCATCCGCGCAGGTCCGCCACGTAGCGGTCATGGGCGGCGGCCTCCCACTCCTCCATGGAGGCGTGCCTGCCGCGGCAGTACCGGCCGATCAGATACGCCAGGAACGCCTCGCACCCGGCGTCGTCGCGCAGGCGCAGGCCCGGGTCCGCGCTCCCGGCGCGCAGCAGGTGGCCGCCGCCCGGTTCTGCGGTCAGAGTGACCTCGCCGCTCCGCCGCTCCTGGCGGGGTGAGCGCACGGCCAGGTAGGAGGCGTAGACGTACCGGTAGGCGAACTCTTCGTGCGTGTCGTGGATCCGGTCGAGCCAGGAGCCGATCTCGTCACCGGCCGTCCCTGTTCCGGGTCTCGTTCCCATCGCTCCATTGTGACCGCCGGTCGGCGAGAACGGCGGACGTGGCGGCGAGAATGCCGAACCGCCGCGGCCGGCCGCCACCGTGGCCGCTGCGAAACGACCCGCCTGGTCACACGTCCGGGCCGTACCGGGACGGATACGGCCCGGACCTCGTGATATCCGGCGCCACAGGCCGCACGGTGGCCGTACCTCCGTGGTGATCAGCCCTGATCGTCGAACTCGCCGTTCTTGACGCCATCGACGAAGGCGTCCCATTCGGACGGTGTGAAGGCCAGAACCGGCCCGTCGGGGTCTTTGGAGTCCCGGACCAGGAACAGCCGTTCGGCATCCGCCTTGTGCCCGGCCACGGCCGGAGTCTCGTCAACGACTGTGACCTCGACACAGTTGGAGCCACCACCACTGCGGCTGCTCTTACGCCAGACACCGACCTCAACGCACTGGCCACCGTTGGCATTGCTTCGGCTGGACTTACGCCAGACCACCTGGGAGAGGTCCGCCATGGACACGCTTCTCCGTCCGCTCACATTTCCCGCATTGCCTGCGCCACCAAGCTCCGGGTCTCGTCCGGCCCGAGCGCTCGCGCCCGCAGGTGATTGAAGAGGAGGACATACGCCTCCACTTCGGACACATCCTCTAAATATACGCTTCCCTGCCAATATTCAACGTACACAGTGTCCGGATCAGACGGCTTCGGGAAACTCAAGATGGTGAATCCTCCATCCATCGCGGGATGCACCCCGGCCGCAAAAGGTAAGACCTGCATCGTGATGCCGCTCGCCTCCGAGAGGTCGATCAGACGCTGGAGCTGCCCTCGCATCACCTCCGCTCCTCCCACGGGCCGCCGCATGACCGCCTCGTTGAGGATGAACCACATCTGAGGCGGATTCGCCCGTCCCAGAACTCGCTCCTGTCGCTCCAGACGGATCGAAAGCCGCCGCTCCAGTTCTTCATCAGGCGGCAGGACGGGTGCGGATCTCATCACGGCTCGTGCGTAGCCTTCGGTTTGGAGCAGCCCTGGAACGAACTCCGGCTGGTACTCCTGGAAGGTGGCCGCTTCCTCCTCCAGCCCCACATAGCTCTGAACCCACTCCGGGATGGCCTCGGAGACCTTGTACCACCACCCACGCCTACGGGCGTCGCGCGCGAGCTGGAGCAACGCCTCCCGACGCTCACCGGAAACCCCGTACAGATTCAGCATCATGGCCACGAGACCGACCGTGGCCGCACTCGTCGCCGACTCGATCCGTGTGATGGTGACAGGCGAGCAACCGGCGTGCTGAGCCGCTTGATCTCGCGTCAGCCCCGCCTCCTTACGGAGACGATGCAGCTCCGCCGCAAGACGGCGTCTCCGCACCGATGGACCGCGTTGGGTACTCATGCCACTCCTCTCCGTATCCGATCGCGGCAAGTCTGCCCCAGCCATCTCTCTTTATCAACATGCACAATGTTCATTTCGATTCTTGTTGCCCAAGGACCCAGGAGCATGCAGACTGAGCACACCTCGTAGTGACGCGGGCACCGAAAGCGACATTTCAGGTATCTGCTACAGCTCCAAAACAGACAAAGGGGCGGATGATGAGATGAAAGCTCATGAGTTCCGAAGGTATGGCGGCCGGTTGGTGGAGCTGGCGTGGGAGTTGAACGAGCTGGGGTTCGACTCCGTGGTGCGGCTCCCTCCCGCCGGGAGGCCGAGCGTGTAGATCTTCCTTCCTCCGGGCCGGCCCCGGGCCGCCATGGCGCAGCGCGGCCGTACCTCCGTCTTCACCTGGGAGCGGACCCGTCACCGGCCACCGTGCGACCGGCGCCGCCGCGACCCGCAGACCCTCGACCGGCCCCGGCCCCGGCCCCGGCCCGGCCGCAGCACGATGCGGGCGGCGGCGGAGCGCATCCTGGAGGCCGTACGGTGACCGCGCCCCGGCTGCTGGGACAGGCCGACCTGCC
>NZ_CDRNDK010000161.1:0-12928 GCF_977012225.1 Planomonospora algeriensis
CCGGGACACGGGTGCGGGCGGCGCGGGATGCTCGGCCGTGGGTTCCTGCGGCGCGGGCGGCGCGGGATGCTCGGCCGTGGGTCGCTGTGATGCGGATGCGGGGTGCTCGGGTGCGGGCGGGCCGGGATGTCCGGCCGGCTCCGGACCGGTTCGGGCCGGAGGGAGACCGGCGGCATCGGGAGCGAAGCGGCCGGGAGCATGCGGAACACCGGCGGGAGCCTGCGGAACACCGGCGGGAGCCTGCGGAACACCGGCGGGAGTCGGCGGCGGGAGGTCCGGCCGGTCGGCCGGGCCGGGACCGGTCTCCCGCGTGTCCGCGAGGAGGTCGGCCTCCCGCGTGTCCGCGGCGGGGGGGAGGGGCTCCTGCGGATCGGGTACGGCGGGAGCGGGGACGCGGATGTCGACGGTGTTCTCCGGGTTCTCGGTGGCGGGGGAGCCGAGGTGGGACGGTCGGCCGGCGAGGCCTTCCGGTTCACCCGGACGGGTCTCCTCGTCGGAGTCGGGCCAGGACAGCTCCTCGACGGGCTCTCCCGTGGCGGCGGGCCACGGAGGGGGCACGGGGGCGTCCGCGGCGGGTGACGGCCACACCTGTATACCGGCGGCGGCGGCGGTGAAGGCCGGCGGCGGCTGCCACGCCGGGGCGGTGGATTCGCCCGGCGGAGGGGCGAGGACGTCCTCCTCGGTCGGGGCGAGCCAGTCGTAGGAGGTCCCGCCGTCACCGGGAGCCGCCCACGGCCGACCGGCCGCGGGCTCGGGCTCCGGCCGCGCCGGAGGGACGGAGGGCTGCTCGCCTTCGGTGAGATCGGTCCACGGCACGTGAGATGAAGGCTGACCGAAGCTCGGCGGCGGCGTCGCCGGTACGACCGAACCGTCGGTTTCGCGCTCGTGCTCGGATCCGGATTCCTGGCCACGCATACCTGGCAGCGTAGCGACAGCCGGAGATCGGCATGTGAGTATGGGTGTTCCTGGCCGGATCGCCCGCCGGTTTCATGCCCGAAAAGTCACGTATGGGGTTTTGTCTAGGGGCGCTTTCCGGTCAGCGAACGGGACTCCAACGCGGGGGTGACGGTCGCGTCGGCGACCCCGAACGCGGCCGCGTTGAGCTTCTTGGCCTCCGCCTTGCTGGGCAGGTGACCGTCCTTGTACTGGAACCAGACCAGGATGGCGTAGTGTCCGTGCCGCCATCCTCCGACGAAGGCCTCACCGGTGCCGAGGAGCTTGGTGACCTTGTCCTTGCCGGGCAGCACCTTGAGGTATTCCTGGGGCTCCTTCCCCCTGGTGGCCTTGACGACCTTCGCCGCGGCCGGCGAAGTGTGGAGGTTGGCCACCCCCAGGGTTCCGATGATCTTCCCTGAGGCGTCCCGGAAGCTGGCCCGGAGGAGCTGGTTGCACCTGCCCGCGGTCAGGGCCTTCTGCAGGCCGGAGCCGACGACGGCGTCCTTGCACTTCTTGTCGTTCCTGCGGACGGTCATCAGGTAGGTCTGGCCCTTGTGCCTGACCTTCCGGCTCTTGAAGAGCTCGTCCAGCGTCAGCTTGCCCGGGTCGGTCTTGCGGGACTCGGCGAAGCCGAACGTGCCGCCGGGGTTGGCGGGGATCACCGGCTGGGTGGCGGCCTTCGTCGGGGCGTCCGCCGCGCCGGCCGGGGAGTCCTCACCGGAGCTGGCGAAGACGGCCAGTCCGATGCCGCCCGCGATGAGCATGCCGATCACGCCGACCGCGACGAAGGTGGGCAGGAGCGCGCGGGGGCCTTCCTCGTAGGGGCTCCACGCCTGCTTCTGCTTCTTGGGTCGTGGCGCGGGCCGTCCGGGCTCCGCGGGGCCGGGCGTCTCCTGCGTGAACGCCGCAGGTCCGGGTCTCTCCTGCCCGTCCTGTCCGAATGCCGCCCGCTCGGGATGCGCCTGCTCGGGATGCGCCTGCCGTCCGGCCGCCCCCGGCGGAGGCGCCTGGGGGGCGGAGCCGAACCCGGCCGGAGACGGCGGCCGCGGACCCTGCGCGGGCGGGCCGAACCAGCTCTCGCCCTGTCCGCCCGGCTGCCCGCCCGCTGTCCGCCCTGCGCGCCCGCCCGTCCGCCCGCCTGGTCGTCCCATGCGGGCGAGGGCTGCGGCCCGCCGGTCTGGAACGGCGGCTGCGGGCCGCCGGGCTGGACGTACGGCTGGCGGCGTGGTGAATCCCCGGGAAAACCCATGCGCTGAGATTAACTCCGTATCAGGGCGGATCAGTTCATGAATACCCGAAGTCCTGTGTCCACCAGGGACCGCCGAGGCCTTCCACGACCCCGACGCCCGTGGCCGTCAGCGCGCAGTTGAGGATGTTGTGCCGGTGGCCGGGGTTCGCCATCCAGCCGCGCACCGCCTCCTCCGCGGAGGTGTAGCCGCGGCCGATGTTCTCGGCGCCACCGTCGTGGTAGCCGGCGGCCTCCATGCGGTCCCAGGGAGAGCCGCCGTCCGGGGAATCGTGCGAGAAGGCGTCGCTCAGCGCCATCTCCGAGGAGTGCGCCCGCGCCGACCGGACCAGCCGCCTGTCGATGCGCAAGGGGGCGCAGCCGGCCCGGCGGCGCTCGATGTTGGTGAGGCGGACGACCTCGCTCTCCATCGCGCTCAGCGCCTGGGCCACGCCGTGGCCGCCGTCCCCCCGCAGGACGTAGCCGGGGTCGCCGTCGGTGGAGCCGTCGATGACGTTGCGCGGGCCGCCGGAGGCCCGCGGGATGGGACGCCGCTGCCGGGAGGCCGCCGGAGAGGGGGAGGGGGAGGGGCGCGCGACCCGGCGGAGCGGGGCCCGCTCGTCGAGGGCGCCGCCCGGACCGGTCGCGAGGGCGGGCGAGGGGTCGGCGGGACCCGCCTCGTTCAGATAGACGTGTCCGGGGGCCTCCTCGTCGCGGCTTCCCCGGCCGAGGACGAACCCGATGAGCAGGACCGCGGCGAGGCAGGCGAACAACCCGGCGCGGCGCAAGGCGGCCCGCTGGGTATGCCCGGGGTAAGGGGACTGCCACATACTGCTATCAACGATAGAGATGTTGAGATAGTTGAAGAAGGGAATGTCGGGAACGAGTTGCAAACGTTCGCCTGGATGAGGTCCGGCTTCGGCCCGGGGGCCGTCCCGCTCCCCTCCGCGCGGTAGACTCCCCGCGAAGACCGGTCTGGGGCGGCGTCGTTTTGACCCTCTCTCTTCCAGGCCTGTATTCTGCTAATTCGTTGTGTGCGAATCGGTCTCCTCTGCAGACCGATACGCGGCGCGTCCGGCGTCATCTCCTCGCATCTAGGGAGACGGAAGGTCCGGGCTGTCGTGCGCCCGCACCTACCGACCATGTCGCTGTCGCTTCCGACAGCGCCGAGATGCGATCAAAGAAGGCATACGACCGTGCGCACGTACACACCCAAGCCTGCTGAAGTCGAGCGTCAGTGGTATGTCATCGACGCCACCGACATCGTGCTCGGCCGGTTGGCCAGCCACGTCGCGACCCTGCTTCGCGGTAAGCACAAGCCGATCTTCGCGAACCACGTCGACACCGGTGACTTCGTCATCGTCATCAACGCCGACAAGATCGCGCTGACCGGTAACAAGCTCGAGCAGAAGAAGGCTTACCGTCACTCGGGCTACCCCGGCGGTCTGCGTTCCGTGACCTACGCCGAGCTCATGGACAAGCGTCCCGACCGCGCCGTTGAGAAGGCCGTGAAGGGCATGCTGCCCAAGAACGCCCTCGGCCGGAAGATGATCAAGAAGCTCAAGGTCTACGCCGGCTCCGAGCACCCGCACCAGGCCCAGCAGCCGGTGCCGTTCGAGCTCACCCAGATCGCCCAGTAGTCGTACGAGCTGCGCATCAGCAGCAGCGTCGGCCGACGGCCGGCGCCGAGTAGGAAAGTTTGAGGAGAACCGTGGCTGAGCCCACCGGTGTCGAGACGCCCGTCGAGGGCGAGCTGGACGACTACAACGCGGAGGAGTTCCCCTCCGAGTACACCAGCGAGTCCTCCGCCGCCGCCGGCGGCGAGGCCGTGCGCAAGCCCATCACCGTGGGCAACTCGTACGGCACCGGCCGCCGCAAGGAGGCCGTCGCCCGCGTGCGCATCGTGCCGGGCACCGGCAAGTGGACGATCAACGGTCGCCCGCTTGACGTCTACTTCCCGAACAAGGTCCACCAGCAGATCGTCAACGAGCCCTTCGTGACGCTCGGCGCCGAGGACCAGTTCGACGTCATCGCCCGCATCGACGGCGGCGGCGTCACCGGCCAGGCCGGTGCCCTGCGCATGGGCCTGTCCCGCGCGCTGGCCGTCCTGGACGTCGAGGTCAACCGGGCGCCGCTGAAGAAGGCCGGCTTCCTGACCCGTGACGCCCGCGCCACCGAGCGCAAGAAGTACGGTCTCAAGAAGGCCCGTAAGGCCCCTCAGTACAGCAAGCGTTAAGTTGGGGCGCCTTTTCGGCACCGACGGGGTACGTGGGGTCGCGGGTCGCGACCTCACGGCCGAGCTCGCCATGGACCTGTCCGTGGCCGCGGCTCATGTCCTCGGCGACGCCGGGGCGTTCAACGCCGACGGGCGGTCCGGTGTCTCACCGGGCCGCCCGGTCGCCGTCGTGGGCCGGGATCCCCGCGCCTCAGGAGAATTCCTGGAGGCAGCGGTGGTCGCCGGCCTCGCGTCGTCCGGCGTGGACGTCCTCCGGCTCGGCGTGCTGCCCACCCCGGCGGTCGCATACCTGACCACGGCTCTCGGAGCCGACATGGGCGTGATGATCTCCGCCTCCCACAACCCGGCTCCGGACAACGGGATCAAGTTCCTCACCCGCGGCGGCTTCAAGCTGCCCGACGCGGTGGAGAACGAGATCGAGCAGCGCCTCGGCGAGAAGTGGGACCGTCCCGTCGGCGCCGCGGTCGGCCGCGTGCGCGAGGCGTACGGCGAGGCCGACCGCTACGTGTCCCACGTGCTGTCCACCCTGCCCGGCCGGCTCGACGGCCTGAACGTCGTCCTCGACTGCGCCCACGGCGCCGCCCACGTGGTGGCCCCCGAGGCGCTGATCCGGGCCGGGGCGAAGGTCGAGACCATCGGAGCCCGCCCCGACGGGCTGAACATCAACTCCGGGGTCGGCTCCACGCACCTGGACAAGCTCCGGCAGATCGTGGTCTCGCGCGGCGCGGACGTCGGGATCGCCTACGACGGCGACGCCGACCGCTGCCTGGCGGTGGCGCACACCGGAGAGGTGGTCGACGGCGACCAGATCATGGCCGTGCTGGCCGTGGCCATGCACGCCGAGGGCCGGCTGGCGGGTGACACCGTCGTCGCCACGGTCATGTCCAACCTGGGCTTCAAGCTGGCGATGCGGAACGCCGGGATCGACGTGATCGAGACCGCGGTGGGCGACCGCTACGTCCTGGAGGCCATGCGGGAGGGCGGCTACAACCTCGGCGGGGAGCAGTCCGGGCATGTGATCATGCTTGATCACGCCACCACCGGGGACGGTCTGCTGACCTCGCTGCACCTGCTGTCGGCCGTGGTCCGCGAGGGCAGGCCGCTGGCGGAGCTGGCCTCGGTGATGACCCGGCTCCCGCAGGTGCTGATCAACGTCAAGGGTGTGGACCGCGCGAAGGCCTCGGTGCCGGAGCTGGCCGCGGCCGTGGCGGAGGCGGAGCGGGAGCTCGGCGAGACCGGCCGGGTGCTGATCCGGCCGAGCGGCACCGAACCGATGATCCGCGTCATGGTCGAGGCGGCCTCGGCGGAGCAGGCCGAGCAGATGGCGGGCCGTCTGGCGGACGTCGTCCGCACGGCCTGCGTGTGACCCTTCTGAGCAGGACCGGCGCCCTTCGCGGGGGCCGGTCCCGTTCGTATGGGAGGGCTGCGGAACGTTCCCGGAAGAGGGAACCGCGTTGACGAGCTGACCGTGAATTCGACATATTTGCCGACATGGTCTCTCTACGTCCCCTCGCGGGAGTGGTCCTTGCCTCCGCACTTCTGACCGGTTTCACCGCAGCACCGGCCGGCGCCGCGTCCTCCACGACCGCAACGGTCTCCTGGTCCGAGACGGCCGGGACGGCGACGCCGTCGACGGCGGCGGCACGGCCTCGCAACGGCAGGATCCTCTACGACCGCATCAGCGGCGGCCAGGGCACCCTGAAGGTCAAGAACGGCACGTCGCGGGACGCGGTCGTCACCCTCGTCCGGGGCAGGACCAAGGCGATCAGTGTCTACGTCCGGGCCCGGTCGACCGCGAAGGTCAACGACGTCCGTGACGGCACCTACCGGATCTTCTTCACCAGCGGCTACCGGTTCAGCGTCTCCAAGGGCCGGTTCGCCCGGGGCGCCTCCTACCAGAGGTTCGACGACCGGCTCAGGTTCACCACGACCTCCACCAGCGCCACCATCTGGACGCTGACCCTCAACCCCGTCAAGGGCGGCAACGCCCGCACCAGCGGCGTCAACCCGAAGGACTTCCCGGCGTAACCGTTCCCGCCCCCGTACGGCCCGCACCCGGTGCGCGGGCCGTTCCCGCCCCGTACGGCCCGCACAGTGTCTGTGCGGGCCGTATCCGTCTCCGGGGCCCCGCATCACCGCGCGGGCCGTACCGCTCGCCGCCCGCGCGTCCGGCCGTCGAGGGGCGCGGGCCGCGGTCCCCCCGGAAGACGGGCGGGCCGAGGGGCGCGCACGGATCACTCGTCGCCGGTGAGCGAGAAGCTCCGCAGGCGCTGCCCCGCCCAGACGACGGCTCCGACCGTGACGAGCAGGAGAGCCGGTACGGCGAAGCCGAGCGTGATCTCGGTGCTGAGGAAGGCCGACGACGACACCTGGTCGGCCACCGTCTGGGCCCACTGCTGGATGGAGAACCGGCGGGCGCCGGGGACGAAGTTGCCCACCACGCCCTCCCAGATCACCGCGTAGGCGATGCCGATCGTGACGGCGTGCCGGGTGACCGCGCCCAGCAGCATGAACACCGCCGCGTAGGCGACGCCCCCGATCAGGGCGCCCAGCGCGAAGCCCGACGCCACCCCGGACTCCAGGCCGATCAGCAGATAGGCGGCGGCGAAGGTCGGCACGGCGGCGAAGACGGCGACGACCGAGGCGGCGACCAGGAACTTGGTCTGCGCGATCACCGGCCGGGAGATCGGCTTGGCCAGCAGGTGGACGACCGTCCCGTCGTCGATCTCCGGGGCGATCACGCCGGTGCCCGCGATCAGGCCCAGCAGCGGCAGCATGGTGCCGACGGCGAAGGTCTGCAGGAGCATGACCGCGGCCCGCTCGCCGCCGGCGTCGACCACGCGCAGCAGGACGGCCAGGGCGAGCAGCACCACGGGCAGCAGGACGAGCAGCCAGACCCGGCGGCGGCCGAGCAGCGCCCGGTAGGAGATCTCGGCGATGACACCGTTCATGTCAGCTGCTCCTGTTGATCAGGTAGGAGAAGACGCTCTCCAGGTCTTCGTCGGCCGGGGAGATCTGCCAGACCCGCACCTCCGCGTCCCGCGCCAGGCGGGGCAGCAGCCGGGTGAAGCGCCGGAAGTCCACCGCGTGGACCTCCAGGCCCGCCTCGGTGAGGGAGACGGACCCGGCGGAGGCGTCGGCGATCAGGACCGAGGCCAGGCGGCGGTCGTCGCTGGAGCGGACCCGGAACAGGTGCGGCCGGTCGGTCATCCGGCGGCGGATCTCGCGGAAGTCGCCGGAGGCGGCGTGCCGACCGGCGACCAGGACCTCGATGTGCTGGGCGACGCGCTCCACCTCCTCCAGGATGTGCGAGCTGAACAGGACGGTCCTGCCCTCCGCGCCCATGGAGCGGACCAGGTCCATCAGGTGCATGCGCTGGCGCGGGTCCATGCCGTTGAACGGCTCGTCCAGCAGGAGCACCTTGGGGTCGTGCACCAGCGCCGCGGCGACCTTCACCCGCTGGCGCATGCCCTTGGAGTAGGTCTCGATCCTGCGGTCGGCGGCGGCCTCCATCTCGACCAGCGCCAGGGCCTTGCCCGCGGCGCCCTCCGGATCGGGCAGGCGGTGGAGCCGGGCGCTGGAGAGCACGAACTGCCGGCCGGTGAGGAAGCCGTAGACGGCCTCGCGCTCGGGGACCAGGCCGATCGAGCGGTAGATCTCGTGGTTGCGCCAGATCGTGGTGCCGTCGAGGGTCACGGTCCCGCCCGAGGGGGCGAGGAAGCCGGCCATCATGTGCAGCAGGGTGGACTTGCCCGCGCCGTTGGGGCCGAGCAGGCCGGTGACGCCGGGGCCGATGGTCATGGTGACGTCGTTGACCGCCACCACGTTGCCGTACCAGCGGGAGACCTGGGCCAGTTCGATGTTCATCGCGAGGCCGCCTTCCGGTAGCGGATGACCAGGGCGGTCACCGAGAGTGCGATCAGCCCGAGCATGATCGTGATCGCGGCCGCCACGCCGATCCCGGTCGGGTAGGAACCGGGGGCGGAGGGCTCGGCGCCGAAGATGCCGACCTGGACGGCCGCGTCCACGAGGAAGAACGGGTTGATCAGCCAGGCCCAGGCGGCGGCGTCGTAGTCGTTGACCGACTCCATCACCGCGGCGACGACGGTCGAGACGCCGGAGGCGAGCAGGTAGAGCGCGATGACCGCGGCGACGCCGAGACCGCGCCGGGGGGTGACCGAGGCGACCGCCACCCCGACGCAGGCCAGCAGCACCGCGTAGCCGACCGCGCCCGCCATGCTCGTCAGGTAGCCGCCGGTGTCCGGAGGACCGGGCAGGTCCACGACCAGTTCCCCGATGAACAGCGTGGTCAGCGGTACGGCCAGCAGCAGGAGCATCGCGGCCGCCATCGCCGCCAGCTTCGCCCCGACGTAGTCCCAGAGCGTCACCGGGCGCGACAGGTAGAGCGGCAGCACGCGGAAGCGCAGGTCGGGCGCGACGGTGTACGGCGCCTGCGCGGCGAGGAAGATCGCGAGCACGGCCTGCATCATGACCGCGTACTCGGTGTAGCCGGCCATCTTCTGCTTGGCCACCGCCATGACGGCGATGGAGACCACGGCCGGCAGCATCATGGTGCCCACCAGCAGGAAGGGGATGATCTTCGCGCGGGCCGGGCGGCCGAGGCCGAAGACCCCGCGCAGGGTGTGCACCGTCAGCGCCGCGGTGGCGGGTCCGCGGCCGGTGCGCGGGCCGTCGTAGTGGCGGTACCCGATGTCGTGGATGACGCCCGCGGGGGTGCCGCCGAGGCTCGGGGTCCCGGGTGAGAGGTCAGACATCGGCGGGCTCCCTGAAGACGTCCTCGATGCGCTGGCGGCCCTGCTCCATGCGGATGAGGCTGAGGTCGAGGTCGCAGACGGCATCGCGGACGGTGTCGTAGGTCTCCGGGGCGCGCACCTCGACGAGGAGCGTGCGGCCCGCGGCGGTGACGGTCTCACCCAGTTCGGCCAGGCGCGTGGCGAGCACGTCCTGGCCCTCCTCGACCTCGACCGTGACGGTCCGCGTGGTCTGGGTGAACTCGGAGATGGCGGAGGAGCGCAGCAGCGTGCCGCCGTCGATCACGATGACGTGGTCGCAGATCCGCTCCAGCTCGCCGAGGAGATGGGAGGTGACCAGCACGCTGATCCCGAACTCGGTGCCGATCCGGCGGATCAGGGCGAGCATCTCGTCGCGGCCCTGCGGGTCGAGGCCGTTGGTGGGCTCGTCCAGGAAGACCAGCTTCGGGTCGTGCACGAGCGCCTGGGCCAGCTTGACCCGCTGCTTCATGCCGGTGGAGTAGCCGCCCATCGCGCGGTAGCGCTCCTCGTACAGCCCCACGTGGCGCAGCACGTCGGCGGCGCGCTCACGGGCGGCGGTGCGCGGCAGCCCGGACATCCGGGCCAGGTGCACGGTGAACTCGGTGGCCGACAGGTCGGGGGGCAGGCAGTCGTGCTCGGGCATGTAACCCACGACGCGGCGGATCTCGGCGCCCTGTGCCGTCACGTCCATGCCGAGCACCTGCGCGGTCCCCTCGGAGGGTTCGAGCAGGCCCAGCAGGATCTTGATCAGCGTGGACTTGCCTGCGCCGTTGGCGCCGACCAGTCCGGTCACCCCGGGACCGACGGTGACGGTGAGCCGGTCGAGTGCCGTCACCCGGGGGAATCGCCTGCTGAGCCCCTCGGTGGCGAGGATAGTCATGATCGGAGACTATCCGCAGGGAGTCGCCGCCGCCTCGGCCGTCCGGACGATCCGCCCCTCGTCCGTAAGGTCAGGGAGAACCCTGACCTCGGCAGGGGGTCAGACGCGGCGCAGCCGTACCCGCCTGATCGAGTGGTCGGCGCCCTTGCGGAGCACGAGGCCGGCGCGGCCCCGGGTGGGGGCGATGTTCTCGACGAGGTTGCGCTCGTTGATGTCGCGCCAGACGTCCTTGGCGAACGCCGTGGCCTCCTCGTCCGACATCTCGGCCAGGTGCCGGAAGTAGGACTTGGGATCCTCGAAGGCGGTGCGGCGCAGCTTGTGGAAGCGGTCCACGTACCAGTCGCGGATGTGCTCGATCTTGGCGTCGACGTAGATCGAGAAGTCGAAGTAGTCGTTGACCGCCAGCGCGGTCGGCGGGGCGGGCTGCAGGACGTTGAGGCCCTCGACGATGAGGATGTCCGGCCGGTGCACGGTCTGCGCGGCGCCCGGCACGATGTCGTACTCCAGGTGGCTGTAGACCGGCGCGGTCACCTCGGGCAGCCCCGCCTTGACGTCGGCCACGAACCTGACCAGGGCCCGCCGGTCGTAGCTCTCCGGGAAGCCCTTGCGGTGCATGATGTCCCGCTCGGCGAGGACCTTGTTCGGGTACAGGAAGCTGTCGGTGGTGATCAGCTCGACCCGGGGGTGCTCGGGCCAGCGGGCCAGCAGGGTGTGCAGGAGCCGGGCGGTGGTGGACTTGCCGACCGCGACGCTCCCGGCGATGCCGAGGATGTACGGCGCGGGCTCCCGGCCGGCGCCGAGGAAGGTGCTGACCGCGGCGTTGCGCTGCCTGGCCCCGGTGAAGTGCAGGTTGAGCAGCCGGGTCAGCGGCAGGTACACGTCGGTGACCTCGGCCAGGTCGATCGGGTCGTCGACGCCCCGGAGCTCCTCCAGTTCGTCCTCGGTGAGCGTGAGGGGAGTGTTCTTGCGGAGCTCGCTCCACTGCTCCCGGCTCAGCTCCACGTACGGCACCGCCGCGTCCCACCCAACTGCCATGGTCAGAAAGACTACTGACCGGTCACCCGCGCCTCATCGGCGGGCTCCGCCGGGGTTTCCGGCCGCGCCCGCGCCCGTCCGCGCGGTCCGCCGTACCGGCTCCCGTCCGTCCGTACCGCTTCCCGTCCGTGGGGTCCGCCGTGCCGCTCTCCGCCCGTGGGCCCGCCGTGCCGCCTCCCGGGCGGGGAGTGGACCAACGGCCCTACCGGGTCGGGACCGCCTCCTCTGCCGGGCGGGGATCGCCGCGGGCATCCTGGAGGCACAGGCCGAAACCGAAGGATCACACGATGTGCAACTACTGCGGCTGCCGGGACTTCCCGCTGATCGGGCGCCTCTCCCAGGAGCACTGGGAGATCGAGGAGACCGCCGGGGCGCTGCGCCGGGCGATCAACGAGAGCCGGTACGGCGACGCCGGGACGCTCCTGGACGAGCTGCTCGCCCAGCTGCTGCCGCACACCGCGACCGAGGAGAGCGGGCTCTTCGCCGAGCTGCGCGAAGAGGGGTCGCTGGCGGAGGAGGTCGACCGGCTCTGCGCCGAGCACGACGACATCCACGGGGTGTTCGGCGGGATCGACCGGGAGGACCCGGACTGGCCCGCCGTGCTGGACGCGATCGGGAAACTGCACCACCACATCGACCACGAGGAGCACGGGCTGTTCCCCGCGTCGATCATCATGCTGCCGATCTCGGCCTGGGACCGCATCACCCCGGAGCAGTCCGTCGCCGGATGAGGCGCGCCGGGGCGCTCGGTCCCCGGGAGGCGCACGGTCCCCGCCCCCGCGGACCGTGCGCCTCCCGGAGGCCGAGGCCCGGCCGGGCGGGATCGCGACGTGCGGAAGAGAGCGGGGTGTCCGGGGTATGCGGGAGATACCGCGACGTCCGGGATGTACGGGAGAGGCCGGGGTGTCCGGGGCATGCGGGAGCGGAGCCGGTGTGAGCAGGGCCGGAAGGCCGCGAGACCAGGGCCGAAAGTCCCCCCGGCGGGGTGACCTGTGCCGGTGCCGCGGCCGGGAAGGCACCTCTAGCGTTTCAGTCATGTCCGATACGCGTCCGCTCCGCCGCCTGGCCGGTTCGCGGTTCGCGACGCCCATGACCGGCTTCCACGTCCGCCGCGTCTTCGACGAGCGGTGTCCCGCGGCCTGACGCCGCACCCTCCGGCGCCGGCCGGCCCCCTTCCCGGCCGGTCGGCGCCGCCCACCGCCGAACCCCGCCGAGGACGCCCCGCCATGCTCGAAGACATCCGTGCGGCCTGCCGCCGCGACCCCGCCCTGTACGGCTCCCGCGCCATCGAGGCCGTGCTCTACCCGGGACTGTGGGCGGTGTGGGTCCACCGCTTCTCCCACCGGCTGCACCGTCGCGGCGTCCCCTTCGTGCCGCGCCTGGTCTCGCAGCTCGCCCGTGCCCTGACCGGCGTCGAGATCCACCCCGGTGCCCGCATCGGCCGCCGGCTGTTCATCGACCACGGGGCGGGGGTCGTCATCGGCGAGACCGCGGTGGTCGGCGACGACGTCACGATCTACCACCGGGTCACCCTCGGCGGCCGGGGGTTCCGGTCCGACGGCAAGGGCGCCGCCCGTCACCCGGTCATCGGTGACCGCGTCACCGTCGGCGTGGGCGCCTCGGTCCTGGGCCGCGTGCACGTCGGTGACGACGCGGTGATCGGCGCCCACGCCCTGGTCCTGGGGGACGTGCCCGCCGGGGCCCGGGTGTCGGCGCCGCCTCCCGTCATCGCCGCCCCCACCCCCGTCCCCACTCCCGCCGGTCCCGGTCCCGCTGACTCCGTCCCCACCGGTCCGGGCGCCGCCGTACCCCGCACCGCTCGG
>NZ_CDRNDK010000162.1:0-12890 GCF_977012225.1 Planomonospora algeriensis
GCGGTCCTCGCCCCGCCCCCCGCCTCCGCCTCCGCAGGCGTTCGGCATGGGCCCCGGATGGGCCCCGCCTCCGCCGCCCGGAGGCCGGCGGGCGCCACGGCGGCCGCAGGGCAGCGCGGTCCGGGCACGAGGACGCTCGTCGCGCTCGCGGTGGTGATCGCACTGCTCGCCTCGACGCTCGGCAGCGTCGGCACCTACCTCCTGACCCGGCCGAGCGGCTCGGGCGTGGACCCGTCCTACCGGATTCCCGCGGTCTCCGGCGGCTCCACCTCCCGGCCGCCGGAGTCGGTCGCGGGCGTGGCGTCCAAGGTGCTGCCCAGCGTGGTCTCCCTGGCCGTCGAGGCCGGCGGCGGCGCGGGCACCGGCTCGGGCTTCCTGATCAAGGGCGGCTACGTGGTGACCAACAACCACGTGGTCGCGGCCGCGGCGGGCGGCGGGCAGATCCAGATCCAGTTCAACAACCGCAAGTCCACCGCGGCCAGGATCGTCGGCCGCGACCCGGAGTCCGACCTGGCCGTGGTCAAGCCGGACGACACCTTCGGCATGCCGGAGATCACCCTCGGCGACTCCGACAACGTGGTGGTGGGTGACCCGGTGATCGCGATCGGCTCCCCTCTCGGCCTGACCGGCACGGTCACCACCGGCATCGTCAGCTCGCTCAACCGGCCGGTCCAGGCGGGGGAGGAGAACAGCTCCGACACCACCTGGTTCAGCGCCATCCAGACCGACGCCGCCATCAACCCCGGCAACTCCGGAGGCCCGCTGGTCAACGCGCGCGGCGAGGTGATCGGCGTCAACTCGGCGATCGCCACCCTCGGCAGGCAGGTCGGCGGTCAGAGCGGCAGCATCGGCCTGGGCTTCGCGATCCCGGTCAACCACGCCCGCCGGGTCGCCGAGGAACTGGTCACCACCGGTTCCGCCAGCAAGTCGCGGATCGGCGTGCTCATCGACCAGGCCTACCAGGGCACCGGGGTGCGGATCAGGAGCGAGGCGCAGGACGGCCAGGCGCCGGTCACGCCGGGCGGCGCGGCGGACAAGGCGGGCCTCAAGCCCGGCGACGTGATCCTGGAGGTCAACGGCCTCACGTTGCAGGACGGTAACGAGCTGATCGCGCTGGTCCGGGGCAGGGCTCCCGGTGACAAGCTGGAGGTCAGGTTCCAGCGCGGCGGTCAGGAGAAGACGGCCGTCGTGACCGTGCAGGCCGATCGCGACGCACCCACGCCACGGCCTTCCTGACCGGCGTTCCGCGGGAGCGCCCTCGCGGTCGGGGGCATTAGTCTGGAAGCGCTCCGGGACCCGTCCCGGAGCGCTGACCTTAAGGGATGGCCGATGAACCCGTGCTCGAGAAGGGTCGCGTTCGCCGGGCGTCCCCTCGCGCTGAGCCGCTAGGAGATCGCCGTGTTCGGACTCGGGTGGTTTGAGGTCGCCGCACTGGTGGTCATCGCCCTGCTCGTCTTCGGGCCGGAGAAGCTCCCCCAGGCCGCCGCGCAGGCGGGCCGGACGCTGCGCAACCTGCGGCGGATGGCCAACAACGCCAAGGACGACCTCCAGGCGGGGCTGGGGCCGGAGTTCGCCGACTTCGACCCGGCGGACCTCAACCCGAAGAACTTCGTCCGCAAGCACCTGACGGCCGACCTCGAGGACGACTGGAACGGCGCCGCGTCCGCCGCGGCGCTCACCACGCCCGCCTACACCCCGTCGTCGTACGCGGCCGAGGCGGCCGGAGAACTCGGCTACGGAGAGATCCCGCCGTACGACTCCGAGGCCACCTGAGGCCCGCCGGACCGCGCAGCGTGAGAAGGGGGCGCACCTGAGGCCCGCCGGGCACCTGAGGTCCACCGGACCGCGCGCGGCGTGAGACGGGGGCGCAAGAACCAAGAACGGGGAACGCGCCGGGAAGCCGCCCTGATGAGGGGCGCCTCCCGGCGCGTTCCGTGCTCCGTGCCCCCGGAGGTTCCGGCTACAGGAGAGGTTCCGTGCTCCAGGACCCGGGCTGCGGACGCCCGCTCAGCGGCCCCGGGTGGGGGAGATGCCGAGCTGGAGGCCCTTGAGGCTGGTGGACTTCTTGCTCAGACCCGCGGCGATGCGGTGCAGCTCGGCCGCGGCGGGGGCGTCCGGGTCGGTGAGCACGAGGGGCTTGCCCTCGTCGCCGCCCTCGCGCAGCCGCATGTCGATCGGGACCTGACCGAGCAGCGGCACCCGGGCGCCGAGCGTGCGGGTCAGCGCGTCGGCCACGGACTGGCCGCCGCCTTCACCGAAGACCGAGATCCGCTCGTCGCAGTGCGGGCACGGCAGCCAGGACATGTTCTCGATGACGCCGGCGATCTGCTGGTGGGTCTGCGCGGCGATCGACCCGGCCCGCTCGGCCACCTCGGCGGCGGCCTGCTGCGGGGTGGTCACCACGAGGATCTCGGCGGACGGCATGCGCTGCGCCACCGAGATCGCGATGTCGCCGGTGCCCGGCGGCAGGTCCATCAGCAGGACGTCGAGGTCGCCCCAGTAGACGTCGGCGAGGAACTGGTGCAGCGCCCGGTCCAGCATCGGCCCGCGCCACACCACCGGGGTGTTGCCCTCCGGCTTGAACATGCCGACCGAGATGACCTTGATGTCATGCGCCACCGGCGGCATGATCATGTCCTCGACCTTGGTGGGCCGCTCGGAGACGCCCAGCATGCGGGGCACGCTGTGGCCGTAGATGTCGGCGTCCACCACGCCGACCTTGAGCCCGTTGGAGGCCATGGCGGCGGCGAGGTTCACCGTGACGGAGGACTTGCCGACGCCGCCCTTGCCGGAGGCGACGGCGAAGACGCGGGTCAGGGAGCCGGGCTTGGCGAAGGGGATCTCCTTCTCCGGTCCCTTGTCGCCGCGCAGCTTGGTCTGCAGCGCCTTGCGCTGCTCGGTGCTCATGACGTCCATCTCGACCTGGACGCCGGTCACCCCGTCGACGCGCGAGACCGCGGCGGTGACGTCGCGGGTGATGGTGTCCTTCATGGGACAGCCCGACACCGTGAGGAAGATGCCGACGCGCACCACCCCTTCGGGGGAGATGTCGACGCTCTTGACCATGTCGAGCTCGGTGATCGGCCGACGGATCTCAGGGTCGTTGACGGTCGCGAGAGCGGCCGTCACGAGTTCCGGGGTAGGTGCCATCGAAGTGTGGGCACGAGACCGCCACCGGTGAGGGCGACGGGGGATGCCGTCCCTCCTTGTCTGTGTGTCGTCCGGGCGTTCCGCGGGCGGGTCCATCGTATGAACCCAGGAGGTGTGCGAAGAATTCCGGGTGCTCGGTGCCGCGAAGGCGTCTTTGACGTCCTGTTACCCGCCGGGACGGGGTCCAGGGGCGCCTCATCGCGCGATCCGGACAATTCGCTATGTAGATGCGTGTGCAACGTTCTAAGGTTACTGCGTGACCCTGACGGCGGGCGAGTCAAGAGATGCCATCGGCTCGGAGGAGCTGGAGGTCTGGCGCATGCTCCAGCGGGCCCAGGTGCGGATCACCCGGCTGCTGGAGGCGGACCTGATGGTCGCGCACGACCTGGCGCTGGCCTCCTACGACGTGCTCAACCAACTGGCGGAGTCGCCCGGCCGGCGGCTGCGGATGAACGACCTGGCCGAACGGGTGCTGCTCTCGCGCAGCGGCCTGACCCGGCTCATCGACCGGCTCCAGCGCGACGGCCTGGTGGAGCGGGAGGCCTGCACCAGCGACGCGCGGGGGCTGTTCGCGGTGCTGACCGAGGCCGGCGCCGACCGGCTGGCCGAGGCGACCCCGACCTACCTGCGCGGCATCCGCAGCCGCTTCCTGGACGTGCTCGACGAGGGCGAGCTGCGCCAGTGCGCGGCCATGCTGAACAAGCTGTTCCCGGAGCCCGCCGGGTAGCGGGCCGGGCCCACCGCCGGTGACGCCCGGCCGGACCTTCGGCGGAGGCTCCCCCGGCCGGGAGGCGGCGCGGTGGTCAGCGGGGGTTCTTCGACCGAGCCGGGAGGCGGCGCGGTGGTCAGCGGGGGTTCTTCGACCGGGCCGGGACCGGTTCGTACGGCCCGCGCGGCTCGCGGAGCTCCTCGGCCAGGTGCTGGAGCTCCGAGCGCAGGTAGTCGCGGGTGGCCACCTCGCCGAGCGCGATGCGCAGCGCGGCGATCTCCCGGGTCAGGTACTCGACGTCGGCCTGGTTGCGCTCGGCGGCCCTGCGGTCGTGCTCGTTCTGGACCCGGTCCCGGTCGTCCTGCCGGTTCTGCGCGAGCAGGATCAGCGGGGCGGCGTAGGAGGCCTGGAGCGAGAGCATGAGCGTCAGGAAGATGAACGGGAAGGGGTCGAAGCGCAGGCCCTCCGGGGCGAAGACGTTCCACAGGATCCAGACCGCGACGAACACCGTCATGTAGACGATGAAGCGCGCGGTGCCGAGGAAGCGGGCGATCTGCTCCGACAGCCGCCCGAACGCCTCCGGGTCGTAGTGCGGGCGCAGGCGCAGGCCCAGCTCGCGGGGCTGGTCGAGCCGTTCGGTCACAGGTTCCCTCCGCTGTCCTCGTCTTCCCGCCAGTCGCCGGGAAGCAGGTGGTCGAGCACGTCGTCCACGGTGACCGCGCCGACCAGCCGTCCCGCGTCGTCCACCACGGGCACCGCCACCAGGTCGTAGGTGGCCAGGTAGGACGTCACCTGTCTCAGGGTGAGTTCCGGCCTGATCGGGTCGAGCGAGTCGTCCATGATCGTGCCGAGCAGGGTGGAGGGGGGCTCGCGCAGCAGCCGCTGGAAGTGGACCAGGCCGAGGAACCTGCCGGTCGGCGTCTCGACGGGCGGGCGGGTCACGTAGACCTGCGTGGCCACGGCCGGGATGTGGTCCCGCTGCCGGATGACCGCCAGGGCCTCGGCGACGGCGGCGGTCGGGGGCAGGATCAGCGGCTCGGACGTCATGATGCCGCCGGCGGTGTTCTCGGGGTAGACCAGCAGCCGCCGGACCGGGGCGGCCTCCTCGGGCTCCATCAGCGCCATCAGCGCCTCGGCCTGCTCGGGGGAGAGGTCCTGGAGCAGGTCGGCGGCGTCGTCGGGCCGCATCTCCTCCAGCACGTCGGCGGCCCGCTCCGGGTGCAGCCGGCTCAGGATGCCGATCTGGTCGCGCTCGGGGAGCTCCTCGAGCACGTCGGCCAGCCGTACGTCGTCCAGGGCCGCGGCGACCTCGACCCGCCGCTTGTCGGACAGGGTGTGCAGGGCGCTGGCCAGGTCGGCCGCGCGCATGGTCTCGAAGGCGGCCAGCAGGCTCGCCGCGCCCTGGTCCTTCTGCACCGCGCTGAAGCCCTTGACCTCGCGCCAGTCCACGACCCTGCTGGCGCCGCGCCGCCGCAGGCCGAGCGTCCCGCCGCTCCTGGCCAGGGCGACCTTGGTGACCAGCCACTCGGAGGTGCGGGTCTTCTCCATGGCCAGGTCGAGCACCGTCATGCGCTCGCCGTCGACCTCCACGGCCAGGTCGAGCATCTCACCGATGACCAGGGTCTCGGAGGCCCGCTGCTCGAACCTGCGCATGTTGAGCCGGCCGCTGAAGACCAGAGCCCCCGCCTCGACGGTGAGCACGCGGGTGATCGGGAGGAAGACCCGGCGGCGCGGCTGCATCTCCACCACGAGGCCGTGCACGTGAGGCGGGGCGGATCCGGCGACGGTCACCACCACGTCCCGCACCCGGCCGATCTGGTCCCCGGCCGGGTCGAAGACGGGCGTGCCGGCGAGCCGGGCGATGAAGATCCTCACATTCGAAGCGTAGGCGGTGGCCCGGGACAGGGGGCCGAGGCACGCTCACATGCCGGACATTTCTTGCCCTGACCTCTCCGGCGTGACAGCATCAAAGCTCGCAAACGGTAATTACACGGATGGTGTCACATGAGGCGTGCCGGCCTGCTGATCGCGTTCGCTTCCTCCTGGTGCTTCGCGTTCTCCGGACCGATGGCCAAGTACCTCGGCGGCGGCGGGCTGGCCCCGCTGGAGTCCGTCTGGGTGCGGATGGCCGGGGCGGGGCTGCTGCTCGTCGGCATCCTGGCCGCGGTCAGGCCCCGCGCGCTGCGCATCCCGCGCGCCCGGCTGCCGTTCTTCGGCGCCTACGCGGTGGTCGCGGTGGCGGGCGTGCAGGCGCTGTACTTCGCGGCGATCACCCGGCTGCCGGTGGGCGTCACCCTGCTGATCGAGTTCACCGCGCCGGTGTTCGTCGTGCTCTGGGTGCGCTTCGTCCGCCGGGTACGGCTGCCCCGGGCGGCCTTCACCGGGGCCGTGGTCGCCGTGGCGGGGCTCGGCGTCGTGGTGGAGGTCTGGTCGGGGCTGAGCCTGGACCCGTTCGGGCTGCTGCTGGCCTTCGGCGCCGCGGCGTGCTGCGCCGGGTACTTCCTGCTCAGCGACGGCTTCGGCGACGACGTCGACCCGCTCGGCCTGATCGCCTGGGGCCTGGTCGGCGCGGCGGTCGTGCTCGTCCCGGTCTCCCGGCCGTGGGACATCCCGTGGCGGGCGTTCGGCGAGGCCGTCTCACCGTCGCCGGACGCCCCGTCCTGCCGGTGGCGGCGGCGGCGCTCTGGATGATCGTGGTCGCCACGGTCGCCGCCTACATCCTCGGCGTCACCGCGGTGCGCCGCCTGTCGGCCGCGGTCGGCTCCACGGTCGCCTCGCTGGAGGTCATCGCCGGAGCGGTGGTCGCCTGGATCCTGCTCGGCGAGGCGCTGGGCGCCTTCCAGATCCTCGGCGGCCTCATCGTCCTGACGGGCGCCTACCTCGCCCAGCGGGCCACCGCCGAGCTGCCGGCCCGGGTAGGCGAGGTCGGGGAGCCGGTCACCGCGGCGTGAGCCGTACGGCCCGCGACAGGGAAGCGGTCCCCGCGGAGGCGGGCCGTACGCGACCGGGGACCGGTCACCGGGGCGTGAGCCGTACCACCTGGGACTCGGCGGCCCAGCGGGCCGTCAGGCCCGCGCCGTCGGCGGCGTTGAGCCGGTCCTTGGCCAGCGCGGCCACCGCGTCGGCTGCCTCGGCCTGGTCCACCACCTTCACCGAGGCGTCGAAGACGACCAGCCGCGCGCCGTTGTCCTTGCTCCGCAGCGTCACCTGGACCCGGTCGGCCCCGGTCAGCCCGGGCAGCGACTGCTCACCACCGCCGGTGACCAGATAGATCGCGCCGTCGTGCCAGGTGTGCCAGGCCAGCCGGGGCCGGTCCAGCGAGAGCCACAGCACGCCCGACTTCTTCGCGCCCTCCTCGATCACACTCATGAAAAGAATGTACGGCCCGCGCCCTTGCGAGCCCCGGGCGCGGGCCGTACACGATCGGGGCGGATCAGCGGCGGGCGAGCTTCCACGCGGCGGGGAGCAGCCCGGCCGCGACGGCGATCTTGATCGCGTCGCCGACCAGGAAGGGGATCACGCCGGCGGCGAGCGCGTCGCCCAGGCCCAGGCCCAGGGTGGTCATGAGGACCGGGAGGCCGAAGGCGTAGATCGTCAGGTTGCCGAGGACCATCGTGCCGACCGTGCGGGCGGCCGTGCGGTCGCCGCCGCGCTCGGCGAGCCTGCCGACCAGGGCGGCGGCGGCGATGAAGCCCAGCACGTAGCCGAAGGTGGGGCCGCCGAAGCCGGAGGCGCCGCCCGCGAACCACGGCACGCCCGCGATGCCGACGAGCATGTACAGGGCCATGCTCAGCGCCGCTCGGTTCATGCCCAGGGCCGCGCCGACCAGCACGACGGCGAAGGTCTGGCCGGTGACCGGGACCGGCCACATCGGGAAGGCGAGCTGGGCGGCCAGGCCGGTGAGGGCGGCGCCGCCCACGACGAGCGCGGCGTCGCGGACCCGGGAACCCGGGATGAGGTCGGACAGTACGGCGGGCTGAGCCACCGGAGAAGCGTTTGCCATCGTTTCGTCTCCCTTTGCCGAAGCGTGCTCCCCATTATTCGGACATCCGGCCCGTGGTCCGCTCAAGGGGTGCGCCAAGAAACAGGGGCCGGAGTTTGTGCGAGCGCGACAGCGCCCCCGTCCGCGAAATCTGCCGGGGCGCCCGCTACGGTGTGGCCATGCGCTCCCGACGTTCGTGCCTGGCGGTCCCCGGCAGCAGCCCCCGGTTCCTGGAGAAGGCGCAGGGCCTGGCCGTCGACGAGGTCTTCCTCGACCTGGAGGACTCCGTCGCGCCGCTGGCCAAGGAGGAGGCGCGCGGGAACATCGTGGCCGCGCTGCGCGAGGGCGACTGGTCGGGCCGGGTCCGGGTGGTCCGGGTCAACGACCTGTCCACGCAGTGGACCTACCGGGACGTGATCGAGATCGTCGAGGGCGCCGGGGCGTTCCTCGACTGCCTGATGCTGCCCAAGGTAGAGGACGCCGGGCAGGTGGCCTGGCTGGACACCCTGCTGACCCAGATCGAGAGGGCGAACGGACTGCCGGTCGGCCGGATCGGCATCGAGGCGCAGATCGAGAGCGCCCGCGGCCTGGTCAACGTGGACGCCATCGCCGCCGCCTCGCCCCGCCTGGAGACGCTGGTCTTCGGCCCCGCCGACTTCATGGCCTCGATCAACATGCGGACGCTGGTCGTCGGCGAGCAGCCCCCGGGCTACACCGAGGGCGACGCCTACCACTACATCCTGATGCGCATCCTGATGGCCGCCCGCGCGCACGACCTGCAGGCGATCGACGGGCCCTACCTCGCGATCAAGGACCTGGACGGCTACCGGCGGGTGGCCGCGCGCTCGGCGGCCCTCGGCTTCGACGGCAAGTGGGTGCTCCACCCGACGCAGATCGAGGCGGCCAACGAGGTCTTCTCGCCGTCCCAGGAGGACTACGACCGCGCCGAGCTCATCCTCGACGCGTACGAGTACTACACGACGGTGGAGCGGCGCGGCGCGGTCATGCTGGGCGACGAGATGATCGACGAGGCGTCCCGGAAGATGGCGCTGGTGGTGGCGGCCAAGGGCCGCGCGGCAGGGCTGCCGCGCACCACCGCCTTCACCCCGCCCACGCCTTCACCCCGCCCACGGCTTGACCCCGCCAGCGGCCTGGCCCCGCCTGTGGCCTGACCCCGAGGACGGCGGAGCACCACGGCGGCCCGCACCCCGCCTACAGCTTGACCCCGATCGTGGTGAAGAACCACAGCGACGAGGTCACCCAGAGGCCGGCCAGCGCGGTGAACGCCAGCCCGCCGAGCAGCGGGAGGGTCCAGCCGGGCAGCCCGCGCTTGGGCAGGGCCAGCATCTTCGCGGTGAACACGCCGTAGAAGAAGCAGCCCAGCAGCGAGTGGACCAGCACGCGGGCCACGTCGAACTGGGCGCCCAGCGCGTACAGGCAGTGGAAGGCCACCGGGATCGTCAGCAGGAAGGCGACCCGCCCCGACCAGCGGTGCAGGGCGCCGATCCACGGCACGTCCAGTCTGATCCGGCCCCACATCACCAGCGCGGAGAAGACCTGGACCCCGGCGAGCAGGAACGCGCCGGTGGTGAGCCAGGACTTCATGGCCAGCGGACCGGAGAACCCGGCGGGGCCGACCGCGAAGCCGGTGGGCGTGTGGGCGCGCCCGTAGACGCCGAGCGCGACCGCGACCAGTCCGCCGACGAGGAGCGGGACGAGCAGCGGGGCGAGGTTCTGCCGGGGCGGGACCCGCAGGGCCTGCGTGTCGTCCGCGGTGCCGTGCTCGGTGCCGTTCGCCGAGGTGTCGCTCATGAGAACTCTCCGATGAACTCGTCGACGTCCTTGGGGTCGACCTGCTCGCCGTCGACGGTCGCGTTCTCCCCGGGCTCGGGGATGGCGACGTCGGCGGGCGCGCCGTCGACCAGGGTCAGGCCGACGCGGGTGCCGTCGGCCAGGTAGATCCATCCGGCCCGGACCTTCGCGCCGCGGACGATCGCGCTGGCCCGGTAGAGGCCGGACGGCTTCTTGACCGTCGGCGCGGTGAAGTCCCACTCCTTCGAGTCGAACTCCAGCTTCCCGGCGGCCTTGCCGCCGCCGATCGCGGCGGTGAGGGAGGCTCCCTCGGGCCCGGTCAGGACGACCTTGCCGTCGGCGGCCTTCCCCTTGAGCCAGGCCTCGACCCTGCCGTCGCAGAAGTAGCCGACGGCCTTGCCGTTGCGGATGGAGACGGCGATGAGCCCGCCGTTGCCCCGGACCCGGCCCGCGTAGTCGGCCTTGGCGGGGACGGGCTTGGCGGTCTTGGACGGCGCGGGCGCGGCCGAGGCCTCCGAGGTGGCTTCGGCCACCGCGGCCGGCTCGCCCGGCGCGCCGGCGTTCTGGGCCGCCGGTGAGGCGGCGGCGCTGAGCACGCCGAGCGCGACGGTCGTCGCCGCGCCGGCCGCCAGCGTGAGTACGGGCCCCAGCCGTTTCATGTTCGCTCCCTGGGGTCGGGGTTTCCTGCCCTCATGAAAGCTCCCACCGGTCGCGGTGTCTGTGAAGTAATGCGCATTGGGGCGGAGAGGAGAGATTCCCGTGCTCCCCGAGAGCGGTTGAAATCGGATTCGCTATTTCTGGCGGTGACGAATCCGGCGCTGGACCGATAAATCTCGCTAGAGAGGTCTCGCCAAGAGGGCTCCGGCGTGTTGGTCTGGATGGGGCGCGGCCCGCCGGGACCGCGCGACGGTGAGAGGTGATGTTTCAGTGGGACGGGGTTCGAACCGTTGGAGTTCCAGTGCGTTTGAGTGCGTTCGAGTCGATTCCCGTGAGTGGCCCGGTGGCCTGGGCGAGCGGGCATGACGGGCCGACGGCGCTCCGGATCGGATGACCGTCGCTCTGCGCTCTCCGGCCGGTCCGCGCCGAACCGAGGGGACCACACCGTCTCTTTGACAGTGTGTGACAATGCGATTACTGTCGCTCGTGTGTTCGATCAGGGGCGGGCCGGTACGGCCGTGCAGGCGCGGGAGGTGAGTCGTGGGTGAGCTGCGGTCGATCGCTGACCCGTTCACCGTGCCCGGTCCGGCCGGGGTGGCGATCCGTGACCGGCTGCGCCTGTCGGAGGCGGATGCGGCGGTGCTGGCCGAGGTCGGCGCGTTCCTCGGTGCGCTGGCCTCCCGCGACCTGAAAACCCGCTGCGCCGCCGGACGCGAGCACGACACCGCCGCGTGGGCGGCGCGTAAGCGGGAACTCACCGTGGCCTCCTCAGCCCGGTGGGCCGGGTCCATCACCAAGGCGACCAACGACCAGTGGGCGCTGGCGCGGCGGGCGCAGCTCGACCATCTGCAGAAGCTGGAGGCGGGCATCGCGGTGCTGCGCCACCGCCTGTCCCAGCCTCTCGGCGCTCCCGGCACCAAGCGCGCGCCGGGCGGCTACCGCTCGAAGGCCGAGCGGCACGCCAAACAGCGCCGCCTGCACCTGCTGGAAGCCCGGTGTTCGGCGGTGCGGTGGGACTGGGAGGCGGGCCGGGTCCGGGTCTGCCGGGGCGGCAAGCGCCTGGCCACCACCCGCCACCACCTGGAGCAGGCCGACCTGACCGAGGAGAAGTGGCGGGAACGTTGGCGGGCGGCGCGGCTGTTCCTGTCCGCGGACGGCGAGTCGGGCAAGCGGTTCGGCAACGAGACCATCCGCCTGTCCCCCGACGGCGAGATCAGTATCCGGCTGCCGTCGGCGCTGGCGCACCTGGCCAATGCCCCGCACGGCCGCTACGTGCTCTCCTGCACGGTGCGTTTCGCGCACCGCGGTGCCGAGTGGGCCGACCGCATCACTGCCGATAAGGCGGTCGCCTACACCATCGGCTATGACGCGGTGCGGGGCCGGTGGTATGCGACCGCGTCCTGGCAGCGCCCACCCGCCCCCGTCCTGCCGGTGGAGGCGGCGCTGGCGGGCGGCTGCCTCGGCGTGGACGCCAACAACGACCACCTGGCCGCCTGGCGGCTGGATGCGCACGGCAACCCGGTTGGCGCGCCGCGCCGCTTCGCCTACGACCTGTCCGGCAGCGCGCAGCATCGGGACGCGCAGGTGCGTCACGCGCTGAGCGGGCTGCTGCACTGGGCCCGGCAGTGCGGCGTGAAGGCGATCGCGATCGAGGACCTCGACTTCATGAACGACAAGACGCGGGAGAAGCACGGGCGGCGCAAGCGCTTCCGGAACCTGATCTCCCGCTTCCCGACCGCGAAGCTGCGCAACCGGCTGGTGGCGATGGCGGCCGAGCAGGACGTGGCGGTGGTGGCGGTCGATCCCGCCTACACCAGCCGGTGGGGAGCCGAGCATTGGCAGCGGCCGATGAGCGCCCCCCGCCGCCGGGTCACCCGGCACGAGGCGGCGGGCATCGCGATCGCACGGCGCGCTCTGGGGCACGCGATCCGGCGTCGGACGACCCGCCCCCCTGGTGACCGGAGTGATCACCAGGGGCTTCGGGACGTCCAGGCCGGAGAGCACGCCCCGGAGCGCGGGCAGGGGACCCGCCCACCTGATCCGGATCGGCCCCGTGGAGGGCCGCCGCCGGGCGGGACGTGAACGCGAGGACCCAGCGTGTCCAGGACCGTTCGGGACGCGCCGGTGGGTCGGGATTCACTCCCGCTCACTGAAAAGGAACGGTAGTAGTAGGGTCGCGTGCGATTTGCCGTTTCCATAAGGGATTGCGGTCGGGCGTTGGAGACGACTGGAACGGTCCGGAATCAGTGGATCCGGATATGTAGGCTTCCTTCGAGGAGGTGCTGAGCGTGGCCTCGGGCCCTCACGACCCGCGCTCGCGAGAACGGCCGGCGCACGACGACGGCACATCCGGCCGAACGGCGCACGAAGCGGAGTCCCAGGAGCCGCAGGAGTCTCAAGGCACCTACGGATCCCACGGGTCCCAGGAGTCCCCGGTCCCCCAGTCCCCGCCGACGATCCAGCACTTCCCCCCCCGGCCCCTCCGACGGCCGGCCGCGCGGTCTCCCGCTCTCCTCCCCCTGGGTGGCGCCGCCCTTCGCCGCTCCCGCGCCGGAGGACGCCCGGTCCCCCTGCCCCGCC
>NZ_CDRNDK010000163.1:0-12750 GCF_977012225.1 Planomonospora algeriensis
TCAACCGTGATGATCGTGGTGGTCAGCGTTCGTACGGTGATCGGGATCAGGCGCGGGGTCAGTACGGTTCGCGGGACCGGGGTGATCGTCCGTCGTTCGGTCGGGATGACCGGCCGCGTGGTGGCGGGTACCGGGATCGGGACGACCGTGGTGGGGAGCGTCGTCCGTTCAACCGGGACGACCGTCCGGGCGGCCGATCGTACGGTGACCGTGACGGAGGGTTCCGCGGTGAAGGCGGCTCCCGCAGTCGCTACAGCCGTGATGAACCGGGCGGTCGCCGTAACGACGAGGCTCCGGCGCGAGAGCGTGAGGAACTGCCTCCGCTCGCTCCGGACATCACCGCGGAAGAGCTCGACAAGGAGATCCGCGAGGAGCTGCGCTCCCTTCCCCTCGATCTCGCCGATCTGATCTCCCGTCACCTGGTGGCGGCGGAGCGGGCTCTCGGAGAGGAGGACGCCGAGCAGGCGTACGAGCACACCAAGGTCGCCCGTCGCTTCGCCGCCAGGATCGGTGTGATCCGCGAGGCCGTCGGCATCGCCGCCTACCGGGCCGGGCACTTCGCGGAGGCGCTCAGCGATCTGCGTGCCGCCCGCCGGATGACGGGGTCCGAGTCGTTCTTGCCGATCATGGCGGACTGCGAGCGCGGTCTCGGGCGCCCGGAACGGGCTCTCGATCTGGCCCGGTCCAAGGAGGCCGAGCGCCTCGACCGGGTGGGGAAGATTGAAATGGCCATCGTGGAATCCGGCGCCCGCCGGGATCTCGGCCAGAAGGACGCCGCGGTCATCACCCTTCAGCGGCTGCCGGAACTGCGTGACGAGCGTCCTCAGCCGTGGTCGGCGCGACTGGCCTTCGCCTACGCCGACGCCCTGGCGGACGCGGGACACGACGGTGCGGCCACGGAGTGGTTCGGTCGTGCGTTGGCCTTCGACGAGGACGGCGAGACCGACGCGGCCGAGCGTTACGCCGAGCTCACCGGTGCCGTCATCGAGGATCTCGAAGAGGACGATGACGAGGGCTCTGCGGATTCAGAGGACGCAGGGACCGACGCGGCCGACGGCGCGTACGCCGACGAGGCCCCCGAGGACGGTACGGATACCGGGCTCGAGGGCTTCAGCGTGCTGGACGCGCAGATCGAGGATGACGACGACCTCGACGAGGACGACGAGCGGGTCATCGACGAGACCGCGGAGGAGGAGCCTCCGGCGGCCGAGGAACAGGCCCGCGAGGAGGACGTCACGGAGCAGAGAGCCGTGCAGAAGCCCGAGACCGGTGTCGGTCCGGCCTTCATCGAGCCCGACTTCGGCGACATCCTGGATGACTCCGCCGAGGCCGACGATGAGCGCGGTGACGGGCACGACACCGAAGAAAGCGCTGAGGACGGAAAGAAGTAGTCCTTGATCGGTCTTGGGGGCGGACCGTCCGGTCCGCCCCCGAGACCGATTCGGTGTCTCAGGGCTGGACCCGGTCCAGCCAGTGCATGATGCCGGCGACGTTGGAAGGGGCTCCGCTGAGCAGTTCGAACTGTTCGGCGGTCGCGTCGTCGCTCTTGAGGGCCGCGTAGCGCTCCTGTGTGCGTTCCCTGACCATGGCCACCGCATGGTCCAGGTCCATGCCCTCCGAGCGGGCCTGCCGGGTCAGATCGACCCAGATCCGCAGTTCCTCCGCCGAGCGCCCGAGGGTCCCCGCCACGTCGGTGACCGGTCCGTAGTGGCTGAAGAGCAGGCGCTGCGGGCGGAGGTCCTCGAACAGCGCGATGGAGTCCAAGGCGGTCTGCAGGTCGAAGTCCGGGGGCGGGGTCGCGGGGCGCAGGTCGCCCGTCTGGGGGAGGTAGACGCCTGCGGCGTCTCCGACGTAGAGGTCTCCGGTGCTGGAGTCGATCAGTCCCACATGGTGCTTGGCGTGACCTGGGGAGTAATGGCTGTTCAGCATCCGTCCGTTGCCGAGGTCGACGGCTCCGCTGTCGCCGAGCGCACGGATCCGGGAATCGTCCGTGGCGGACAGTTCGCCGAACAGGACGTCGAGTTTGTCGCCCCAGACCATCCGGGCGCTCGCCATGAGCCGTGACGGGTCGGCGAGGTGCCGGGCGCCTTTCTCATGCACCACGATCTCCGCCTCGGGGTAGAACCCGGCGATGTCCCCGACTCCGCCGGCGTGGTCGAGGTGGATGTGCGTGACGACGACCGTCGCGAGATCACGAGGTCCGACCCCCAGTGAGGCCAGTGCGTCCCTGACCACCGGGGCGGAAGTGGAGGTGCCCGTCTCCACGAGGCAGGGACGATCCCCCAGGATCAGGTAGCCCGCCGTTATACCGGAGTACCCGGCCATTCTCGTATCGATCTCGTAGACGTCTCCGCCAAGATCGGTGATGTTGTCCACAGGCCACCTCGGAACTGGAATCGGCATCCCCGGAATGACGTTCGAATCATTCCGGCACAGCCTCATCTTGACCTGCTCCCCGCCCTGAAGGAACGGGGATTCCCGTGCCGCTCACGCGGCGGTTCGCGGCGTGCCATGAACCACGGAACGGGTGCTTGACGCTTCACCGACCCGGGCGACCCCGAGCCTCCGCATCCTGAGACGACCGGCCCGACGCGCCGGCCGTCAGGGATCTGATCACCGGCGTTCCGATCCCGTGCTCCTCCTACCGGGCCGGGGCCGGGCCAGCCGACGGGGACCCGCTCTCTCCGGAAGGCCGGGTTCCCCGTTCGGGATGTTCGGTGAGCAGTCGCAGGATCAGGCCGGTGCGGGGTTTGGGGCCGAAGGAGGTGGACTTGCGCGGGACCCGCTCGCCCTGCGCGGCGACGGCGAGCACGTCGTCGACCGCGAGGGGGTTCAGCAGCACGGCGGTCCCCCCGCTGTCACGGGCGAGCCGTACCGCGGCCTCGGGATCGTGGTGCACGATGCGCACCGAGTGCTCGTCGTCCCGCATCCCCCAGACCTTCGGCAACAGGAACTCCGCGAGGATCGAGGTGTTCAGCGCGCGCCACCGGGCGGACCGGTCCGCGGGCATGGCGTGCTCGAGCTGGCAGGGGTCGGGATCGCTGAGCAGGTGCGCGGGGCCCCCATCGGACAGCAGGAACGCGGGACCGGTGGTCTCTTCCAGCGCGGCGAGGCCCTTGGCCAGGTCGGGGTGCTCGTGCACCTGCCAGGCGCCCCTCGCCCGGGCCACGGCCTCGTCGAGCGGCAGATCCGGGATGACCCGGTGGATGGCCTTCAGATCCGGCGGGTAGGCCTCGACGTCCACCAGAAGGGCCAGGCCGAAGTCCCAGGGCCCGGGTCCGTCCCCCTCGGCGCGGGAGCCGGTCGTGCGGTGCTCGGCCTGCAGCGCGCGGTAGGTGGCGTAGCGGTGGTGACCGTCGGCGATGAGGGCGCTGCGGGCACGCAGGTCGGCGTCGAGTTCGGAGAGCTCGGCGAGGTCGGTCACCGCCCAGAGCCGGTGGCGCACCCCGTCCCGTGTCTCGGCTTCGGTCAGCGGCGGGCGGGTGGCGGCGACCCGGTCGACGAGACGGGTGGCGGCGCCTCCCCGGCCCTCGTAGAGCAGGAAGATGGGTTCCAGGTTGGCCTCGGTCGTGCGCATGAGGGCGAGGCGGTCGGCCACCGGGCCCGGCATGACGTCCTCATGCGGCAGGATCACCCGCCGCTCGGGGGCGGCCAGCCCCACGTCCCCGATGAGCCCTCGCTGGAGCACGCCCTTCCCCGCCTGCTCGTAGACGTACACCGCGGGCGTCCGGTCGACGACCAGCACTCCGGAGGAGAGCCAGGATCCGAGGATCTCGCGAGCCTCGGCGTAGCGGTGACGGTCGGCTCCGGGAAGGATCAACCGCACGACGTTGTTGGGATGGGAGTCGAGAAGCCCGCGCACGTCGTTCTCCGCGATGAGATCGTAAGGCGGCGAGGTCACCTCGGCCAGATCGTCGACCGCGAACCGCACGCCGTGGAACGGACGCAGCACCAGTCCGTCGGGTATCGGCAGTTCAGGATTGGCCATACGGGGCATGCTGCCATAAGGCCCGGAACGTACAGATATCGCCCTGCGGGTGCGGTGGTGCTCCCACCAGGGAAATCGGTCGGATCTGCCGTCTGTCGATGAAGGAGGCCCTGGTGATGGTCGAAGGACGTGGTCCGTCTGATTCCCCCGATTCCGGCCTCGGATCCGAGGCCGGCACGCCGGCGGGGAGCGTCTACGAGTGGTTCCAGCGCGGGATGAGGCTCCTGGCCGAGGGGAGTCCCGCGGCCGCCGCCGCGCTGCTGGAGCGCGCCGTCGACGTCGAGCCGGAGTCGCGGAGCATCCGCGAGGCGCTCGCCCGTGCCCAGTTCAACTCCAGGCGCTACGCCGAGGCCGTCGACAGCTTCCGCTGGATCGTCGACGCCAACCCGACCGAGGACTACGCCTACTTCGGGCTGGGCCTGGCCCTGTGGCGGACCGGGGACATGGAGGCGGCCCAGGAGCCGCTGGCCATCGCCGTCGCGATGCGACCCGACCAGCGTCATTATGTGTCGGCGCTGAGGAGCGTCCGCGCGACGCTGCGCGCCCGCCGGAGGTGACCGGGAGCGAACCTCCGGCAGGCGCGGCCGGGGCGGCCGGGGCGGATGGTGGAATGATCCGGTGGACTCACAGACGCTGATCGACGCCTATGACACCCTCCTGCTCGACCTGGACGGGGTCGTCTACCTCGGCCGGGGCGCCGTGCCGGGAGCTCCGGAGGCCCTCCGGCGGGCGGAGGAGCGCGGCGTACGGCTCGCCTACGTCACCAACAACGCCTCCCGGACCCCCGCCGCGATCGCCGGGCACCTGAGCGAGCTCGGCGCTCCCGCGACGCCCGGCGACGTCGTCACCTCGGCGCAGGCGGCGGCACGGCTGGTCGCCGAGCGGGTCGGCCCGGGATCGGCGGTCCTGGTGGTGGGGGGCATGGGGCTGCGCGCCGCACTGCGCGCTCATGGCCTGCGCCCGGTCAGCACCGCCCTGGAGGAGCCGGCGGCGGTGGTGCAGGGCATCGCGCCCGACCTCTCCTACGGCCTGCTGTCGGAGGGCGCTCTGGCCGTACGGCGGGGCGCCCTGTTCGTCGCCGCGAACGCGGACTCGACCATGCCGACCGGCCGGGGTGAGCTGCCCGGCAACGGCGCGATGACGAGGGTCATCGCCACCGCGACGGGGGTGGAGCCGATCGTCGCGGGGAAGCCTGAGCCGCCGCTGCACCGGGAGTCGATGATCCGGACCGGTGCGGTCCGGCCGCTGGTGGTCGGCGACCGGCTCGACACCGACATCGAGGGGGCCCGCAACGCCGGGGTGGACAGCCTGCTGGTGCTGACCGGCGTCGCGGGCCCCCTCGACCTGCTGACCGCCGGGCCCCGGCAGCGGCCCACTTACCTCGCCGCCGACCTGTCCGCGCTGCACCGGCCGTACGCCGCCCCGCGACGGGACGGCGGAGGATGGAGCTGTGCGGGCTGGACCGCACGGTGGGCCGAGGGGCGGCTCCGGCTGGAGGGCGGTGGCGAGCCGTTCGACGGACTGCGGGCGGCCTGCGCCGCCGTGTGGGAGGCCGCAGGGGACGGCCGAGCGGACGAGGACGCGGTGAAGGACGTGCTCGCCTCCCCGCTCCGGAGCGGGGCGTTCTCCGGGGAGCCCGGCCTGCGCGGGTGACCCGGAGCCGTCGTGCCGGACGGGCGCCGGGCGGGTGCTCAGAGGAGCTTGCGGAGGCGCATGAGGTCGCCGAAGCTGGCGTCGATCTTGACCCGCCCGCCGAAGACGGCGCGTCCCATGTCGAGTTCGCCGTTGACGAGCGCGACCAGGTCGTCGCTGCCGATGGTCAGCTTCACCGCGGGGGAGGCGCCGTCGGCCGGAGGGTCGTCGTCGAAGGGGCCGAGGCCGCCGTGGTGGATGCGGCCGTGGAAGGTGACCCCCAGGTCGCTGATGTGGCAGCTGATGGTGCGCTCGACCACGTGCTTCGCGCGGTCCTCCGGGGCGATCTCGTCGAACTGCTCGCCGAGCTTCCGAAGTGCCGTCCGGCACTCGTCGATGGTCGCCATCGAGTGGCGCTCCTTTCTCCTTGAGGACCGGCCCGGATCCCATTCCCTATGGACGGTAGCGTTCCACATGGACGCGGTGCGCGATCCGGTGCGGCGGGCGCGCCGGATCGCGCACCGCCCGCGCCCGGGCCGTCGCAAGACGCGGGAGCGGCCGGTGGCCTGTCGGGATGACAACGAGCGGGGCATGCGCGATAGTTCGCGGGCGGCCCGGTTCGGGGAGGACCGATCCGCTCCGCTCCGCCCGCACGGCCGGGCGGGTTCCGGGCGGGACCCGGGCGGGACCCGGGCGGGACCCGGGAGCGGGATCCGGCCCCCGGGAACTTCCCGTGACGCGGTGATCGAGGAGGTATGGTTGTGTCGATCGAACATATGATCGATGACCGGTTCGCCGGCCGGATCCCTCCGCCCCGGTGTGCCCGGAGGGGCGCCGCGGCGGCGAAGAGCACCTCCGGAGGGGGCGCATGACGGACCTGCGGGATCTCTCGGAGAAGACGGGGGACGAACGGGTGGACACCGCGCTGGGCGGTCTCGCCGTGCTCGGCGACGTGCCGGTGCCGGCGCACGTGGGCGTGTTCGAGGAGGTCCTCGCCGGGCTGGAGCGCGCGCTCGCCTCGGCGGACGAGGATCAGGACGGCCCCCGATGAGCCGGCGGGCACGTCTCGACAGCGAGCTCGTCCGCCGGAAGCTGGCCCGCTCCCGGGAGCAGGCGGCCCAGCTCATCGAGGCGGGCCGGGTCACCGTCGGAGGCCGGACGGCGGCCAAGCCCGCCACGCAGGTCGACACGGCCTCGGCGATCGTGGTCACCGAGGCGGAGGAGGGGCCCGACTACGTCTCGCGGGGCGCGCACAAGCTCGTCGGGGCGCTGGCGGCGTTCGGCCCGAAGGGGCTGGCCGTCCGGGGGCGGCGCTGCCTGGACGCCGGCGCGTCGACCGGCGGGTTCACCGACGTGCTGCTGCGCGAAGGCGCGGCGCACGTGCTCGCCGTCGACGTCGGGTACGGCCAGCTCGCCTGGTCGCTCAGGACCGACGAGCGGGTCACGGTGATGGAGCGGGTCAACGTCAGGGACCTGACGTCCGAGATGGTCGGCGAGGCCCCCACGCTGGTCGTCGGGGACCTGTCGTTCATCTCCCTACGGCTGGTGCTGCCCGCCCTGGCCGCCTGCGCCGCCCCGGAGGCGGACTTCGCGATGCTGGTCAAGCCGCAGTTCGAGGTCGGCAGGGAACGGGTCGGCGCGGGAGGCGTCGTCCGCGACCCGGTTCTGCGCGCGCAGGCCGTACGGGACGTCGCCGAGGCCGCGCGGGCGCTCGGCCTGGTCGTGCGGGGCGTCACCGCCAGCCCTCTGCCCGGCCCGTCGGGCAACGTCGAGTACGTGATCTGGCTGGGCAAGGGGGAGGGCGCTCCGCCGGTCGAGGACCTCGACGCGGAGATCGCGCGCGCGGTGGCGGAAGGCCCGCAGTGACCGCGCGACCCCACGCCGGGCCCCCGGCGGCCTCCGGGGTGGGCCCCTCGGCGGAGCCTTCCGGAGGGTGGGACGCGGCGTCGAAGCGCACCGTGCTCGTCACCGCCCATACCGGGCGGGAGGCCGCCGTCGACAGCGCCCGGATGGTGATCGGCCGGCTCGTCGAGGAGGGCCTGACCGTGCGCGTGCTCGGCGCCGAGGCGGAGGCCATCGCCTGCCCGGGGGTCGACGTGGTGCCCACCGGCCTGTCCGCGATCCAGGACGCCGAGATGATGATCGTGCTCGGCGGTGACGGCAGCCTCCTGCGGGCCGCCGAGCTGGCCCGCCCGGCAGGGGTCCCGCTGCTCGGGGTCAACCTCGGGCACGTGGGCTTCCTCGCCGAGGCCGAGGTGGAGGACCTGGCGGCGGCGGTGGACTGCGTGGTGCAGGGGCGCTACGACGTCGAGGAGCGCATGACGATCGAGGTCACCGCCCGCCTCAACGGGCAGGTGCTGGCCGACACGTGGGCGCTCAACGAGGCCACCGTGGAGAAGCGCGAGCGCATGCTCGAGGTGGTCGCAGAGATCGACGGGCGGCCGCTGTCGCGGTGGGGTTGCGACGGGGTCATCTGCGCCACGCCGACCGGTTCGACCGCGTACGCGTTCTCCGCCGGAGGGCCGGTCGTCTGGCCCGAGGTGGAGGCGCTGCTGCTGGTGCCGATCAGCGCCCACGCGCTGTTCGCCCGGCCGCTGGTGGTCTCGCCCCGCTCCGCCCTGGCGCTGGAGATCCAGCCGCAGACCGCGGGCGCGGTGCTGTGGTGCGACGGCCGCCGCCGGTTCGACCTGCCAGCCGGGGCCAGGGTCGAGGTCCGCCGGGGCGAGGTACCGGTACGGCTCGCCCGGTTGCACGGCGTGGAGGACACCGGAGCGCCGTTCACCGACCGGCTGGTGGCCAAGTTCGACCTCCCCGTCCAGGGGTGGCGCGGCCGTACGAGGCCCTAGAGTCCGTCCGCGGACCCATGTTCCGCCGCGCGGCCCGGGCGCGCGGCCGGGCGGTGGCGGGTGCGAGCGCGTAGGATCGTGCCCGCGCACCGCACTGATGTTCGGTCGATTCGATGTGACGGGAGGGACCAGTGCGACCCAGGGTCGAGGAGGTCCGCATCCAGGGGCTCGGCGTGATCGACGAGGCCGTCCTGGCGCTGTCGCCGGGGTTCACCGTGGTCACCGGTGAGACCGGTGCGGGCAAGACGATGGTGGTGACCGGTCTCGGGCTGCTGTTCGGCGGCCGGGCCGACCCCGCCCGCGTCCGTCCCGGCGCCGACAAGGCCACCGTCGAGGGCACCCTCGTGGTCGACCCGCGGGGCCGGGTGGCCCAGCAGGTCGAGGACCTCGGCGGCGTGGTCGAGGACGGCGAGCTGATCGTCTCGCGGACCGTCTCCGCCGAGGGCCGCAGCCGGGCCTGGCTGGGCGGGCGCAGTGTCCCGGTGGGCACGCTGACCTACCTGGCCGACGACCTGGTGGCCGTGCACGGCCAGATGGACCAGCAGCGGCTGCTCCAGCCGGGCCGCCAGCGCGCCGCGCTCGACCGCTACGCCGGTGACGAGCTGGTCAAGCCGTTGCGGGCCTACGAGCAGGCGTACAAACGGCACCGGGAGGTCGCCGAGCAGCTGGCCGAGCTCACCACCAGGGCCAGGGAGCGCAGCCAGGAGGCCGACCTGCTCAGGTTCGGGCTGGAGGAGGTCGAGGAGGCCGACCCCAAGCCGGGGGAGGACACGAGCCTGCTGGAGGAGGAGGAGCGGCTCTCCCACGCCGACGCGCTCAGGACCGCCGCGGAGACGGCGCACACCGCGCTGCTCGGCGATCCCATGTCCACCGAGCAGGCGGTGCAGGACGCCGCCTCGCTGGTCGGGCAGGCGCGCGCCGCGGTCGACGCGGTCCGCGACTTCGACCCGGCGCTGGCCGGCCTCGCCGACCGGCTCGCCGAGGCCGGCTACCTCATCTCCGACATCGCCACCGAGCTGGCGGGCTACGCCGAGTCGATCGAGGCCGATCCGGCGCGGCTGGCGGCCGTCCAGGAGCGCCGGGCCGTCCTCACCCACCTGGTGCGCAAGTACGGCGAGGACACCGGGGCGGTGCTCGGCTGGGCCGAGCAGGCCGCGCGCCGCCTGGCCGAGCTGGAGGGCGACGACGACCGGATCGGCGACCTCACCCGCGAGCAGGAGGAGCTCACCGGCCGCCTGACCGAGCTGGCCGCCGAGCTGACCCGGATCCGCCGGGCCGCCGCCGAGCGGTTCGGACGGGCCGTCACCGAGGAGCTCACCGCCCTGGCCATGCCGCACGCGCGCGTCGTGGTGGAGATCGGCCAGGCGGCCGGCTTCGGCCCGCAAGGGGTGGACGAGGTGGAGCTGCGCATGTCCCCGCACCCGGCGTCGCCGCCGCTGCCGCTCAACAAGGGGGCCTCGGGAGGTGAGCTGAGCCGCGTCATGCTGGCCATCGAGGTGGTGTTCGCCGGCGCCGATCCGGTGCCGACGTTCGTGTTCGACGAGGTCGACGCGGGTGTCGGCGGCAAGGCCGCGGTCGAGATCGGGCGGCGGCTCGCTCACCTCGCCCGTACCGCGCAGGTGATAGTGGTCACACATCTGCCGCAGGTCGCGGCCTTCGCCGACCAGCACCTGGTGGTGGAGAAGGCCGATGACGGCAGCGTGGTGCGCAGCGGCGTGGTGGCCCTGGACCGGGACGGCCGGATCCGTGAACTCTCCCGCATGCTGGCGGGTCTGGAGGACTCGGAGCTCGGCCGGGCGCACGCCGAGGAGCTGCTGGCCGCGGCGGCCGCGGCCAAGGAATGAGCGGCCCGGCCGCACCGTCCGCACCGTCCGAGCGGATGCGCCCGGGCGGTGGCGCACGACGCCGGGGTTGACACACGGCCCGGTACGGGGCTCTCCCGCTCTCTCACTCTGGCAGGATGGACACGATGAAGGTTCCGACTGACGGGCTGCAACGCAGGCTCACCGGATACCTCCGCCGCAGGAAGGTCACGGACCTTCCCGGGGTGACGGCAGTGGCGAGGATCGACCGGCGGACCAAGAGGCTGACAAAACGCCTCCAGGCCGGGGAGATCGCAATCATCGATCACGTGGACGTCGACCGGGTGAGCGCGGAGGCGCTTGTCGCGTGCGGTGCGTCGGGCGTGGTCAACGTCGCCGCGGGCATCAGCGGCCGCTACCCCAACATGGGGCCGCAGATCATCCTCGAGGCCGGTGTGCCGTTCGTCGACAACGCCACCCCGGAGCTGTTCGAGCGGATCAAGGACGGTGACCTGGTCCGCCTGCACGAGGGCGCGGTCTACCTCGACGACGAGATCGCGGGCAAAGGCGAGGTGCAGACGGCCGAGTCCGTCGAGGCCGCGATGGCCGAGGCGCGGGCCGGCCTGACCGTCCAGATCGAGGCGTTCGCCGCGAACACCATGGAGTACGTCCGCCGCGAGCGGGACCTGCTCATCGACGGGGTCGGCGTGCCCGACCTCCGGACCGACATGGAGGGGCGCCACGTCCTCATCGTGGTCCGCGGTTACCACTACAAGGAGGACATCGCGGCCCTGCGCCCCTACATCCGGGAGTACCGCCCCGTGATGATCGGCGTCGACGGCGGCGCCGACGCGCTGCTGGAGGCCGGCTACGTGCCCGACGTCATCGTCGGCGACTTCGACTCGGTCTCCGCCAAGGCGCTGTCGTGCGGTGCGGAGCTGGTCGTGCACGCCTACCGGGACGGCCGGGCGCCGGGCCTGGAGCGGGTCGAGCAGCTCGGGCGCGAGGCCGTGGTCTTCCCGGCGATCGGCACCAGCGAGGACATCGCGATGCTGATCGCCGACGACAAGGGCGCCGAGCTGCTCGTCGCCGTCGGCACGCACTGGACGCTGGAGGAGTTCCTGGACAAGGGACGATCCGGTATGGCCAGCACCTTCCTCACCCGGTTGCGGGTGGGCAGCAAGCTCATCGACGCGAAGGGCGTCAGCCGGCTCTACCGCAGCCGGATCTCCACTCCGTCCCTGCTCCTGCTCGTCGCCACCACGCTGATCACCATGGGGGTCGCGATCTTCGTCTCCCCGGTGGGCAAGATCTGGATCGACAGCCTCCGCGACGTCTGGAGCAGCTTCACCTTCTGGCTGGTCGGACTCTTCTCGTGATCGATTTCCGCTATCACCTCGTCTCCATCGTCGCGATCTTCCTCGCGCTCTCGGTCGGCATCGTGCTGGGCACCACCCTGCTGGAGGAGCCGGCCATCAAGACCGCCGAGACCCTCGCCGACCAGCTCAGCAAGGGCAACACCGAACTCCGCGACCAGCTGGACGTCCTGCGCAAGCGCGAGGCCGGAAACGACGCCTTCGCCGCCGCCCGCACCCCCGAGCTGGTCCGAGGAGGGCTGGCCGGGCAGAGCGTCGTGATCGTCGAGGCCCCCGGCGCCACCGCGGCCGTCCGCGACGCGGTGCAGCAGGCGATCTCCGACGCCGGGGCGACGGTGACCGGCCGGGTCACCCTCACCGAGAAGTACGTCGACGCCGAGCAGTCGGGCTTCGTCGACCGGCTCGCCCTCGCGGTCAAGCCCGCGAGCGTGGTCTTCCCCGCCGAGGACACGCCGTACGACAAGGCCGCGGCGGTGCTGGCCAGCGCGATCGTGACCGCCGACCCCACCCAGACGGGCAAGGAGAACCCGGAGGCGGGCGGGATCCTCGACGCCTTCGAGCGCGCGGGGCTGCTCAGCGTCACCGGGACGGCCGCCACGCCCGCGGCCGACGGCAGGGAGGCCTCCGCGGCGCCGGAGGGGCGGCTCTTCCTGGCGGGCGCGGCGGTGCTGATCGCACCCGCGGAGCCGTACGCCGGGGAGAACGCGGCCGCGCAGGCGGACGCGATCGCGGCGACGGCGCTCGGCCTGGACGAGGGCTCCCGGGGGAGCGTGCTGACCGGCACCGAGGCCGCCACCGCGGCCGGCGGGGCCCTGGCCGCGCTGCGCGAGAACGCCGCGGCCGCGGAGAAGGTCTCCAGCGTGGACACCGCCGATATGCCCGCGGGCCGGGTCGTGGTGGTCTACGCTCTGCGGGAGCAACTGGCCGGCGGCGTCGGCCAGTACGGCATCGGCACCGGCGCCTCGGCCTTCGAGCCCACCGCGCCGACCCCGGCGCCGTCGGTCTCCCCGCCCCCCACCGCCGATTCCGGAGGATGATCCGATGGCTCGTCGCGCTCTTCTCGGAGCCCTCGCCGGTGCCGTGCTCGGCGCCGCGGCGGCCGGCCG